>CAZIIV010000020.1:0-21915 GCA_964539365.1 uncultured Desulfobacteraceae bacterium
ATATTATGGGCAATTTTAATCATCCTAGTTCAGGCGCATAAAATTTGGGGAATCCTCATGAAAAAAAGGACGTTGATAATATATGCGGCATTAATTCTGGCAGGTTGCATCGTTGCGGTTATGTCCGGCTATTCACAGGAAGATGTGACAACCGTTGAAGACAGCGCATTCGAAAAAAAAATAAGGCCGGCGGTTCCGTTTCTGCATGATCAGCACAATGAAGCGGCAGAACTTTACGACTGCAATACGTGTCATCATGTATATGAGGATGGAAAACCATCTGAATATGATTCTTCCGAGGGCCAGGAATGTTCAGAATGCCACACCCTTAAAAAGGGCGATAACCCTATATCCCTTGTAAACATTTACCATTTGCAATGCAAAGGGTGCCACCAGCAAAAAAAGGCCGGGCCCATCATGTGTAGTGAATGTCATCCGAGATAAACACATCACTCGGATACATGATAGATTGAGAATAAAATTTAACCCGAAGATTTCCAATCATCCCAAAAGGAGAGCAGCATGCCATGATAGATAAAGAGACGAAACGACTGGCTTCTATTTTTGATGCCATGGGGCATGGTGTTTATATCATCGGGGATAATTACACGATAAAATTTATGAACAGGGCCAGTATTAACACCTTTGGAGAAGGCATTGGGAGAAAATGCTATCAGGTGATTGCCGATCGTGACAAGATCTGCTCCTGGTGTCGGGCAAAAGATGTCTTTGAAGGAGAAACCCTTCGCTGGGAAAACTATTTTCCGCACATCAACAAAACCTTCGAGATTTTCGAATTGCCCTTGCAAGAGAGTGAAGGAACCATATCGCATTTTTGTATATATCAAGACATTACAGAAATAAAAGAGCGCGAAAAAATGCTTCGCGCCTCCATAGAAGACTACAAAAAATTGTTTGAACACGTGCGTGTCGGTGTGCACATAAGCAGCAAGGAAGGAAAATTTATTGATGCCAATCAGGCGCTTATGGAAATGTTGGGATATACGAGCAAAGAGGAATTTTTTAAGGTGGATATCGGCAAAGACCTTTATCTGAACCCTGAAGATCGCCGAAAATATCAGGACTTGATTGAGCGAGACGGTCACGTCATTGACTATGAAGTTGATTTTAAGCGCAAGGATGGAAAAGTGATCTCGGTATTGCGAACCGCTCACGCACGATATGATCAAGAGGGGAAGGTTATCGGGTATGAAGGGATCTGTGTGGATCAAACCCAGAGAAAGGAGATGGAACGAAAGCTTAAAAAAGCGCATGACATTCAAACAAACCTTATCCAGACTTCGATAGACGCAATTATTGCCAATGACCGTAAAGGTAACATTATCATTTTTAATAAGAGCGCTGAAAACATTTTCGGGTACACCCAGGAGGAAATTTCCAAAGTTCATGTCACCCAGTTTTACAAAGACGGAGAGGCTAAAAAGATTAAGAAAATGATTTACGGGCCCGAGCACGGCGGTCCCGGCCGTTTGGTTAACTATAAAGTAGAAATTATCGATAAGTATGGACAGACAGTCCCTATCCTGCTCTCTGCAACGTTACTGTATGAAGAAGGAGGGGAAGTTGCCACCGTGGGGTATTTTAAAGACAGGCGCGAGGTCAAGCGGCTGCAGCAAGAGCTCCATACGCTCTTTGAGTTTGAACACAACCTGATTCAGAGTTCCATAGATGCCATCATCGCCTCGGACAGGGATGGATGCATTATCGTTTTCAATCAGCAAGCCGAGAAACTGCTGGGGTATTCCGCATATGAAATGATCATGAAAATGTCTTTTAACGATCTTTTCCCGCCGGCTACGTTGGAAGAGCTCACGAGCGAACTGGCTTCCGATGAATACGGAGGGGAAAACCGGCTCCTTCTTTTTGAGACATATATGATCAATAAAACCGGCGATAAGATCCCCGTCCAGCTTTCCGCCACGGTGATGTTTGACCAAGGCGAAGAGATCGGCATGGTGGGATTTTTCAGGGATTTAAGAGAAATCAGGAGAATGGAACAGCAGTTTACCAATCAGGCCCGACTGCTTCACGAGCACAAAATGATTTCCCTGGGCAGGCTGTCCGCCAGCATTGTCCATGAGCTCAATAATCCCCTTTCAGGCATATTAAACTATATTCGCCTGATGCTCAAGATTATCAGGAGGGGCGATTTGGACACGAAAAACATCGAAAAATTTCAACGGCATCTTACCCTTGTTGAGAGTGAGACCAGCCGCTGCTCCAAGATCGTTTCCAATCTGCTGGCTTTTTCACGCAAATCCGAATTAGAACTCAAGGCAATGAGTATCAACGAGCTTCTGCAAAAATGCATTCTGCTCAGCCAGCACAAACTCATGCTTCAGAATATCCGGATTAAAACCCATCTTGATCCGGGCATTCCAGAGGTTTTGGGGGACTTTAATCAAACCCAGCAATGCGTCATCAATCTCATTTTTAATGCGATTGACGCCATGCCGGATGGCGGCACCCTGACCCTGGCGAGTTCATTTGATCCGGAAACGCAGATGGTCGAGATAAAAATAGAAGATACCGGATGCGGTATTGCCGACAAAGATCTTCATCAGATTTTTGATCCTTTCTATTCCACAAAAACAGAGGGAAAGGGGGTTGGGCTCGGACTCTCCATGGTTTACGGCATCATCGACCGTCATAACGGATCTATCACCGTTGACAGCAAGCTGGACAAAGGGACCGTTTTTACTATTTGCCTTCCGTCACTGAAGAGGGAGGATTTTGCCAAAAGCAATACAGACTAAACCCGGGATGAAAGCAAACCCGGCGGTTATAGCTTTCGCAAAGGATACATTTAAGTTTTATTTAACGGTATACGCGTATCATATTTTTTGAGTCGAGTCGCCTTGATATCCAAGGAGGAGCTATGTTTAAAAAAATTCTTTTCGCCGCATTGCCCACAGAAGCCAGTGAACGTGCTGCGGATATGGCTTTTGCTCTGGCCAAGCAAAGCAACGCCAAATTGTATATTTTCCATGCCTACGGTATGGACTCAAATGGGTGGGGTGGCATAAGACACCTTGTGGCTTCCGGGAAGGTAGAAGAAATAAAAGGAAAAATAGCTCATTACTATCAGGAAAAAATCGAAAAATTCGGAGTTCAAAATTATACCATCGAAGTTGTCGCAGGAATGCCCCATAGCGAAATCCTGCGTTTCGCCAGAAATAAAACCGTTGACCTGATTGTTATGGGTTCCCATGAAAAAGAAACCGACGCGGATCTGCCGACAAGATGGGGAATGGCCGGCAGTAGCCTCGAAAAAGTGAGCCAAAGAGCGCGCTGTCCCGTGATGGTCGTTTCCAAGCAAGTTCCTAAGATCTGGACCATGGATGCCATTGGTGAGCGCCGGGATTTCCGGGTTTTGGTGGTGGACGATGAACTCATCGTTCGCGATTCGATCAAGGAGTGGCTTGAAGATGAAGGTTTTTACGTGGATATGGCCGCATCAGGTCCGGAGGCTCTGGACAAACTGTCAACCAAACCGTATCACCTGATGCTTACGGATATCAAGATGCCGGGGATGGACGGTGTTGAACTCCTTAAAAATGCCCATAAACGCTTCCCGGATCTTACCGTAATCATGATGACCGCCTACGCAACCGTCGAGACGGCCATAGAAGCGTTGAAGATAGGAGCACTTGACTATCTCCTCAAACCATTTGACCCAGAGATCCTTGTTGATAAGGTCTTTCAGGTATACCAGGATTTTGAGGCCACCCGATCGGTAAAGGTGACCTTTTCCAACATTGTTCTGGCTACGGACTTTTCCGAGCGGGGTCATCGTGCCTTTGATTTTGCCGTCAGGATAACCCGCCAATACCAGGCCAAACTCCACATCTTTCACGTGGTACCCGTTATCCATGATGAGAAGGTTTTAATATTAGATCAAGCCAATATAGAAAAACGTATTCATGACGCTCAGGAAAAAATGAAAAACAAATATGGCTCGGAATTAGAAGGAGTTGTAGAATATGCTTTTGAATCGTGGGAGGGAAGGCCATATGTCGAGATCCTCAAATTTGCCAGGTGGAGGAATGCCGACTTGATAATTATGGCTCATCATTCCAAAGAAATTGATCCGGAAAAAGCCTTGTTCGGTTCAAATGTAGTCCGGGTTGCTCTTTCTGCTGCATGTCCAACCATCAGTATAAACCGGGTTCCAATTTCTCTTCGAACATCAGTGTAAAGAGGGGGGATGATTTGAAAGTTCATAACAGGAACTTGTCCCGGAACGCTTTGGTAATGGAAAGATTCATGTCCAATCGCAAATCCTGCTCCGAGAGGCCCAGCGCCAGTCCCAGAAACTGAGGAAGATAAAGAATGGGCATGCTCAGGTCCTCCTTGCACCTCCCTGATATTTTTCTCTGGTACGCCTCCAAATTCATCTGGCACATCGGACATACCGTGATGATGGCATCCGCTCCCCTGGCCGCGTTCAATATAGCAGCCACGAGTTCCAGAGCCACCTCCGGCTTGGTGGTCATATGGGATGCTCCGCAGCATCTGCCCCCCATGTTCCAATGATGGATCTTTGCCCCGGCGGCTTGAATAACCCCTTCCATGGAGCGGGGGTCCTCAGGATCGTCAAAAATAGAGTACGGACGAAGACACTGGCATCCATAATAGGGAGCGACGATAAGATTTGTAAATGGTTTTTTCACGCGGGCAAAGATCTTTTCTGACCCCACGTCATTTGCCACCACGTCAAGGAGATGCCGGACCCCCAGCTGACCGTGCAAGACAAGTTTTTCCTCAGCCAATATGATGTTGATTTTATCAAGAAGCGCCGGATCCTTTCGTATCTTTTCTTCAACCTTTTTCAGGTTCAGATAGCACGCGCTGCACGGAACGAGAATTTCCTTGAATCCGTCCATGTTCTCCGCCTTTGCGAGAACCAATGCCGGTAAGGCCAGAGAAAGAAGATGGCTCGTAGCCTCGGCAGCACTGGCGCCGCAACACGTCCAGTCTTCAAGTTCAATGAGTTCTGCGCCCATTTCCTGCATAAAAGCCCTGGTGGAGGAGTTGTATTCTAAAGCCGTTCCCTCAAGAGAACATCCCGGGTAATATAGGTATTTCATATATACTCTCTTCAATCTTAAACTGAATAAAACAGAAAAGTTTAAAGTGATCTAAAGTTTGAAGTGACCTAAAGTTAAGGAGTCGCTACGCTCCGGCTTTTGTACAAAATGGCAGTATTCCTTATCTTTAGGCACTTTAGATCACTTTAGTCACTTCACACTTATTAATAGAATTTTTTGTGGCAAAAAGCACATAAATTACAATTAAAGAACTAATTTTCTATTTTTCTTCCTTCTTTTCTAACTCTTCCACCTTACGAAAGATCGCTTTTAACGCACCGTTCCCTTTTGAAGGAATTTCCAAAGAAACTTTTCCTTTGCCCATGAGTTTTATCCCCAAGGGGGCGAACTGAAGGGCCAGAAAGGGATTTCTCATGGAAATAAAATAAAGTGTCATCAATTCCATCTCCCTGACCCGGCCATGACGGTATACGCTCTCCATAAAACTTTTGTAAAAACGGGTGCTCTTCCTATAGGGCGCCAGATTCTCCTTTGCAGCGATCTGCTTGAGTGCGCTCATCGCATCGGTAAGCGGAAGGCCGCGGGGGCATCTTAGGGTACAGTAATAGCAGACAGAACACAGCGAGAAGGTCTTGGAATGAAAAATTGTTTCTTTTTCTCCTCTAAGGACATTGTACCACAGTTGACGGGGAGTAAGATCCATGGCAAAAGCATTGGGACAAGAACCCGTACACGTGCCGCACTGGATACAGGCACTTACCATATCCCGGACGGGTACCAGTGAATCAATGACCGGTGTAGATGCAGTTTCAAATTCTTGCTCGCATTCTCTTTTTTTCAAACCATTCATGCGACCCCCATTTTCAATGGAAGATTGAAGATTGCTTGTTCACCAATAACTTAACCAGATTTTAAATTGTCAATCGTCAATCCAACGCCGTTTATTGAAGTGCATAATCAATGACATCGAGTAGTTGCCGGTCTGAAAACCCAACGAGCACCGATGCGCTGTTGGGACAAACCGTAGCGCATGATCCGCATCCCTGGCACATGGCCGGGTTGACGATTATCTTCTCCAGATCGAGATCTAAAATACGGGCGCCATAAGGGCAGGCGTCAATGCACTGCTCACATAAACTGCAAAGACTGTAACGGATCTCCGCCACGACTTTCCCGGCAGGCATCTGTTCGTGGGAAAGAATTCTTAAGGCGCGCTGGGACGCAGCCCTGGCAGTGGCTATGGATTCCGCAATATTGCGGGGAGAATGAGCCAGGCCGCAGGCAAAAACACCTTCCTTGATCGAATCTACGGGTCTCCACTTCGGCTCTGCTTCCTCAAAGAAGCCGTCCTGATCAACGGTCACGCCAAAGGCCTCTGCCAGGTCCTTGGGAAGTGTGGGAACAATGCCGGTGGCAAGTACAACAAGATCAGCATCCAGCCGGATCTGTTGCCTGATAATCGGTTCAAGGGCGGTTACCCGAACAGTCCCGTCGGTGACGGTCACCCGGGGTTTTTCAGCCACATCATACGGGATAAAGATCACTCCGGCCTTGCGGGCTTGAGTGTAATAGGACTCCACAAATCCATAGGCCATAATGTCCCGATAAAAAATGTAGATGTCAATATCAGGATTTTGACCCTTGAGACATAACGCATCTTTTAAAGATGTATTGCAGCATATTCGACTACAGTAATTCCTTGGCTCCTCTCTGGAATCCACACACTGAATCATAACCACTGATTTGAGTTGGCTCGGATCGAGTTTATTATCGTTTATTTTTTGCTCCAGCTCTTTTTGGGTGATAATTGCTTCACTTTTGCCGTAGTTATATGAGGTGGTTGTCGCTTCCATTCCTCCGGTGGCAAGAATGGTCACGCCATGTTCCAAGGTGAACGTCCCTTTTGCTTTATCCTCAACAGTGGTATAAAAACGCCCGACCTGACCATAGGAGCCAATCACCCGGCTTTGGGTATGAACCCGAATCAAGGGATGTTTTTCCAAATTATGCCGTTTTTTCTCTAAGATAATCTCTGTAATATTTCCTTCAAGGTCTCGCTCCAGCCAGTTAAGATTACCTCCCAGGGTCTCTTCTTTTTCCACCAGATCTACTTGAAATCCGTGATCTGCGATGGCAAGGGCGGCGGTCATTCCGGCGATACCTCCCCCCACCACCAAAGCCTGTTGAAAAATCTTCACCCTGGGCGCAGGAGTGGGGTCAGCCCATTTAAGTCTGGCAAGGCCCATTCCCAAGATAGACGATAGCTCATTGATGATCGCTGTTATTTCATCTGCTGTCGGAGCTTTATCTTTGAGTTTTGACATCTGATCCATGAGCCTTAAATTGACCACATGAATGAGGCCGGGCACCAAACCCACACGCCGTCCAAGTTCCCTGGTTTTTCGCGAATACACATAGGGAATGCAGGCCCCGATCAGGATACGGTTTGGCTTGTATGTCTCCACCAATTCAACAAGGTTGTCCCAGCCGGTAGCGGTACAGGTTTGTTCAAGAAAGAAAACCTGATCCACAGCCGGGTCAGCCTTGAGACGCCGGGCAAGTTCTTGGGGATCGAGAAGCTTGGAAAGGGTATTGCCGCAGGTACAGACAATTACCGTAACTCTGGGCGGTTCCTGGAAAATGTCGGGAAAAGGCTCATCGGAGATAGGTTCTATAGGAAGGCTGCCACCGGTGGTATGAATCACACGGGATGCGGCCAGAGCAGCAGCAGAAGCCTGGATTACAGATTCGTTGATGTCCTTAAGACCTGAAAAAGAACCTCCCAACAGGATTCCTTCTTTGCTTGTCAGGGTCTCTGAAAAAGGTTCGGCCTTACAGAATCCCCACTGATTGAGGGAAATTCCAACCATTTCGGCCAGTTCGGCTGTTCCCGGTGCAGGCCTTTGGCCCACGGAGAGTACCACCATATCGAATCGCTCTTCCTTGCGGATGCCGGCATAATCAACATAACCCATGATAAGATCGCCGCTGGATTCATCCTGGATCAAGGAATGGACACGTCCCCTTTCAAATCGAACCCCATGCTTGGTTTCCGCCTGGGTGCGATATCGCTGGAACGACTTCCCGAACGTGCGCATATCCATGTAAAAAATGGCTGCTTCCACTTCCTCCTCAGCCCTTTCCTTGGCCACCAGGGCTTCCTTAATGGCGTGCATACAGCAGACGAAGGAGCAAAAATCAGCGTCAATCTTAATGTCTCTGGATCCCACACACTGAAACCAGGCCACCTTGCAGAGCGGTTTGCCGTCGGAAGGCCTTACCAGGCGACCCTGTTTCAGAGCGGCACTACTTAAAATTCTTTCAAAATCAAGACTCGTTACCACATTCGGATAAATCCCATACCCGAAAGTGTTCTCGCCGTCCGAAGGATCGAAATAGGCTGTCCCTCCGCAGAGGACCAGAGCTCCGACTTCTATGGGGGGTTCGCTGGCGGCTTCATGCTTCTGATATTTCTGAAAAACCATTTGAATAAGATTATCGGGTTCAAATGGTTTTATGAGATAGTCGGATGCTCCTATCTTCATGGCCTCCACAGCAGTCTCTACCGTGGCATAGGCGGTCATCATGACCACACAAAGATCGGGGAAATCCTCTTTGGCTTTCTGAAGGAGCTCCACACCGCCCATTCCCGGCATTTTAATATCCGTGAGCATGAGTTGATAGGTTTGTTCTGAGAGAATTTCCAGGGCTTCCGGGCCGGACGCGGCCATATTCACAAAAAAACCTTCATCTTCAAGCCACTCCTTAATTGAATCGCGAACCACCAATTCGTCGTCCACCACCAGGACGCGAAAGTCTCTATGTATGTGCTCCGAAACCTTAATGGCGTCCGTGGGACAAACCGCTTCACAGTCCCCGCACCGGGTACAGGCGGTCATATCTATTACATACGGATTTGGAATGGCATGGGGAACCGGAAGGTAGATCGCCTTTCGAGTGGTCATGCCGGCGTGGAAAGAATCCGGAACTTCCACCGGGCATACTTTTACACACTCACCGCATCCCACACACAGAACCGGATCAACAAGTCTCGGCTTTTGGCGCAGCGTTACCTGAAAATGGCCCGGTTCACCTTCCACAGAAGCAAGTTCTGTGGAAAGACGGATTTCGATATTTTCGTGGAAAAGTCCTTTGCGAAGGCAATACTGAGACGATGTATCCCGATCCACCAGAGGAAGCATTTTGCACATACCGCAGCGGTCGGTTGGAAACTGATAATCAAGCTGGCTCAGAATTCCTCCAATGTGCGGCAACCGGTCAATGAGGATCACCCCATATCCAAATTCCGCCAGATCCAGGGCAGCCCGGATACCGCTGATTCCGGATCCCACCACCAGTGCTTTACCGATTTTTTTCTTCATAAAAAGCTATCCTTAACCTATTTTCCGATTCCGACAATATCGCTGAGTTCATCTTCCCGAAACACCGAAAGAGGAGGTTCATCTTCAATGCTTCTCCCGGGTTCGTACTTGAACCCTCTCTGTGTTTGAAATGAAACGGTTCGAAACAGCTCCATTACCGGAATATTGTTGGGACAGGCATTGGAACACTGTCCGCACCCGATACATGCGGTACTCATGTGCGCAAGCCGGGTAATATGATAAAAGACGGTATCGGTAGGCATCTTGATGACACCCTTACGATTGGCCCATCGCAGGTACTGGATCGGTTCATGGTTAAAGACATCTGTGACAAAAACACATTCCTTACAATAGCACACCGGACAGGCCACCCTGCAGTTGTAACAGTTTATGCAGTTGGCGAGATAGACGTTCAGTTTCTCCACGCTGTTGATGACCTTAGTCGTTTCTTCAAACATTTTATCACGACAGGCCGTTCTTTCAGCGATCAGCGATTCAACGGCCGCAGTACGTTCCGGTGGGTCCTCCGTATTAGAAAGATTAAGTTTTCTATAGAGATCCTCTCCTTTTGAAGTCCGGGCCTGGATCAAAAGGGTGTTGTTTGTATCAACCCCGAAAAGTCCGATTAAAATATCCGCACCATCGGGGACAGGGTGCTCGCATGCTTTGCAGGCCGGGTTCAGGTCGACCCCTTGCTCAGCCATTTTTTTTCCGGATAAGACATTCCGGTAAAATCTTGAAGTGAATTCTGTTTCTTGTTCTCCGACAATCCGGGTATAATCGGCATTCTTGTATGTTCCCATGCAGTCGATTCCCACCAGTACCACTTCTTCAATCCGGCCTTGCTTGAGTTTCACCAATTCGACAAATGCACGGATTTCACAGGGGCGCAATACAACCGCCACTCTTTTACCCATGGGTTTACGAGTGAGCCGGGAAACAATTTTGGCTGTATTTATAGGAAAAGCCGGTGCCAGAGGATCGGTGCCGTCGAGTTGTTCGGGATCGGTCACAAGCGTCGGCATTACAACATTCTTCATGGGGAGGTGTTGTGGAACCAGAATTGCACTGATATCATCCAACTGGAGGATGGATCGAAAAAACTCTCGCAGAGTTGCCAAAAGGTCTCCGTCTTTTACTTCGATTTTTCCCGTTTTCACCTTAAAAACTCTCCAAATTAGGGTTTGGACACTATCTAAAATTATATTACCATTTTCAATTTGGCCTCGTTGGGTCCCAGACTCTTAATCTGTGTTACCATTTCACGAATGGTCTCGGCAAACTGAATTCCGTCACTGGCCCCAATCCACGTCAACCGGAGCCGTTTATCTTCAAAGCCGAACTGGGGAAGGATCTCTTTGAGAAGCTTGATCCGCCTTCGCGCCTTGTAATTACCGTTTATGTAATGGCAATCTCCGGGATGGCACCCACTGACAAGGACTGCATCCGCTCCCTCAAGAAAGGCCTTTATCACATATTTGGGGTCAACCATGCCGGTGCACATGACCCGTATCAATCTCACGTTGGCAGGATAGCCCAATCTTGAGGTTCCGGCCAGATCTGCGGCGGTATATGTACACCAGTTACATACAAAAGCGATGATTGTCGGTTCAAAGTCTCCCATGATCCCCCTCCCATTTTAAATTCCTACTGAATTCAGTGAATCAATGATTCCTTCGAGTTCTGCAAAGATCTGTTTTTCATTGAAATGTTTGACCTGGGCAGCACCGCTGGGACAAAATCCCGCACAACTCCCACATCCTTTGCACAGGGCCTCATTTACTATGGAGATGCCCATACGTACGTTATATTCTATGGCGGAATACGGACAGAGATCTATGCAGGTCCGGCACCCCGCGCACAGGTCCGGATCGATCCACGATATGATCGGAGCGATCTCCACCTTGCCCCGGGTAGCTAATGCCAGGGCTTTAACCGCTGCGCCGGATGCCTGGCAAACCGAATCCGGAATATCTTTGGGACCCTGACAGGCCCCGGCCAGAAAGACCCCGTCCGTAGCCGTATCCAGAGGACCCAGTTTGGGGTGTTCCTCCAGAAAAAAACCGTCTGCACCCAGGTTGACTCCAAAAGTCCTGCCAATCTCTCGAGCATCGCTGCGGGCCTGAATCGCATTACACAGGATCACCATATCCACCGGAACCCGTATACTCCGTCCCAAAAGGGTATCTTCCGCAATGGCAATGAGTTTGCCTTGCTCTTCCGGTTTGATCGCCTGATCGGTAATTTCCGCCACCTTGCCTCTGATGAAATGGGTTCCTTCTTTCTGACACCTTTCGTAAAACTCTTCGTAACCTTTGCCGAAGCACCGCATGTCAATGTAAAAATTAAAAATTTGAACATCGTGGCCCGCTTTTTCATGAATAAGATGGGCATACTTAAGCGCGTACATACAGCAAACCCGAGAGCAGTATTTATGATAATTCACATCCCGGCTGCCGATGCAGTGAAGAATGGCCGCGCTTTTCGGAATTCGGGTGAACGCTTCGCTTTGGTCTCTGATAAGTATCTCGCCGCCCGTGGGACCCGTGGCATTACTGAGGCGCTCGAACTCAAGGGCGGTAAAAACATTTGCGTATTTGCCGTACCCAAACTGCTTCATAGGTGTGGGATCCATGGTGTCGTACCCGGTGGCGATGATAATGCTCCCGACCTTTACCTCTAATTCTTGTTCCTTCATAGTATGGTCGATGGCGTTTGCCTCACACACCCGAACACATTCCATACATTCGCAGCAGAGACCGCAATTCAGACAGCGCCGGGCTTCTCGTTGCGCATCGCTTTCTGAAAAGCCAAGATCCACCTCGTCAAAGGAAGCTGAACTGATCTTTGGATCCAAATGCGCTGGATGTGCTCGGGTTTTACGGAAGAGCCCATCCGGAATTTCCTGCCAATCGCGGCCCGGTGGTTCCCGGTCCTGAACTTGTTTTGCATAAAGTTCCGGATCCTGACCATTGACATAGCGATGGATTGCCTCGACGGCCTTGTGACCGGCAGCCACTGCCTCTATCACCGTCGCCGGACCCGTAACCGCATCGCCTCCGGCAAACACCCAGGGAATGCCGGTTTGCATGGTCAGGGGGTTCACCTTCAGGGTATTTCGCACAGACCAGCCAAGGTCCGGCTCCCGGTTGGCCCAGGGTGCATGGATTTTCTGGCCAATGGCCGGGATCACCGCATCACAGGGGATCACGAATTCAGATCCTGCCACCGGCACCGGGCGACGGCGTCCGCTGGCATCCGGCGGCCCCAGTTCGGTTCTGATGCACTCAACGCCATTGACTTTGCCTTGTTTTTCAAGAATTTTCACCGGAGCGGTGAGAAAGAAAAAGCGAATCTCTTCCTTTTTAGCGCCTTCAACCTCCTCAGCATAGGCCGGCATCTCGTGTTCCGAGCGACGATAGACCACAGTAATTTCCCGGGCGCCCAGGCGCTTTGCAACCAGTGCCGAATCGATGGCCACGTTTCCGCCGCCGATGACCACAACGTGTCTGCCGGGGCATGTTTTATCCCCCAAATTTACTTGCCTTAAAAAACGAACCGCATCAACTACGCCCTGGGTGTCCTGCTCACCGGGAATGTTCATATCCAGGGAATCATGAGCGCCGATTCCGAGAAATACGGCGGAGAACCCCTTTTCTTCCAAATCCTTAAGTGTGAGATCGGACCCGAACCGGATTCCGGTTTGCGCCTTGACACCCATCCGAAGAATATAGTCGATTTCCTGATTAAGAACGTCCCGAGGCAGCCGAAAATCCGGAATCCCCACCCGAAGCATTCCGCCCAAGACGTCAAGGGCCTCGAAAATGGTGACCTGATAACCCCTTAACCGCAGGTAATATGCAACGGTCAACCCGGAAGGCCCTGACCCGACCACCGCTACTTTTTCCGAACGTTCCCGGATTTCCGGCGGTTCGAGCTCTTTCAGGTTTGCATGATCTGCGGCAAAGCGCTTCAAATCTCTGATAGCAACGGCTTCATCCACCTCCAACCTTCGGCATTGAGATTCACAGGGATGCGGGCAGACCCGTCCAAGCACTCCCGGCAGCGGCAACCGCTCCATAATTAACCGGATGGCTTCCCGGTACTTACCCTGACCAATGAGCTGGATATAACCCTGGACATTGATGGCTGCCGGACATGCGATCATACACGGGGCCCGATCTTTTTTATCTATACAGAACGTAATGGGTACAGCCTGTGGAAATGCTCTGTAAATGGCCGCGCGACGACCCAGCCCTTCATCCCATTCACTCGGAACCGGAACCGGACAGACATTCGCACATTCACCACATCCCGTACAGATCCCTTCCTTTACATAACGCGGCTTACGACGGATCCTGACGGTATAGTTGCCGATGAAGCCCGACACCTCCGTTACTTCACTGTATGAGATCAACTCGATGTTTGGGTTCTGGGCCACTTCAACCATCTTCGGGGTTCCGATACAGGCGGCACAGTCCAGGGTAGGAAAGGTCTTGTCAAATTGAAGCATATGTCCGCCAATGGTAGTGGATTTTTCCACCAGATATACTTTATGCCCGGCATTGCCGATATCTAACGCAGCCTGCATGCCTGCAATACCGGCACCCACGACCATGATATCAGGATGCACAACGGCCTCGCGATCATCAAGGCTCTCATGGTAATTGACTCGGTTGATCGCCGCCGCCGCCAGAGTTTTTGCTTTTCGGGTGGCTTCATCTTCATCCTCGGTGACCCAGGAAACTTGTTCGCGGACAGAGGCCATTTGAAAAAAATAAGGATTCAGACCGGCCCGCCGGCAAGCCCCTTGAAAGGTCTTTTCATGGAGTCTGGGTGAGCAAGAGGCCACGACCACCCGGTTAAGGTCAAATTCCTTAATGTCCTTTTCAATCATCTCCTGGCCCGGGTCCGAACACATAAACTTGTAATCCCTGGCGATCACAACGTTTTTCAGATTTCGGGCAAAGGCGGCTACCTCGTCAACACGAACCTTGCCGGCGATATTGACCCCGCAATGGCAGACATAAAAACCTAACCTGATGGACATGACCGCCCCCTTTTTACGAACTCTTGAAAAGAAAATCTTAAAGCGCGAAAATCAGTCAGACGATTTTTAATTTTAAAACCAACAGCCTATTCGTGCTGATTTAACATGTCCGACTTGGATAGAAATTCAGAATAGCCTTTTAAATTATAAAAAGATTAAAAAAAAATCAACACATTTTACCTGCGGGGACAATGAAGCGGGTTGTGTAACTGTTTGGCAGACTTTCTTATTTTATGCGCCCGTATTTTTGGCCGGTTTAATGGGGTTGGGTCCTAATTTTCGGATTTTTTCATCCATTTCAACTGCGATTTCGGCAAAACGTGGCCCGTCATTTGATGAAAGATTGTACATTTGCGCCCTTTCTCCCCCGACACCGACGGTATCAAGAATTTTCTGAATATGTTTTATCCGGTTACGCGCCCTGATGTTCCCGCTCGTGTAATGGCAATCTCCTTCCATGCATCCTACCACATAGACGCCGTCCGTTCCCTTTTCAAAGGCATGGAGGATATGAAGGATATCTATCTTACCGGTGCATGGAATGATAATGATTTTAATATCAGACGGATATTGCAATCGCATGGAACCTGCCAGGTCCGCAGCCGTATACCCTCAGAAACTGCAGCAAAACGCGATAATGACAGGCTCGAAGTCTTCATTCATGATACTTCCTTTGAATCAAACCCTGACGGTCTCGTAAAAAGTCCAACTTCTGCGTTGTGCTGCATTTCGCAATCATTCAACGTACGAAAAGTACGCCTCATGATTACAAAATTTGCACGCCTTGAATTTGAACTTGTTACGAAACCGTCTAAATCGGACTTTTTACGAGTTCATCAAACCCTAAGTTCGATTCGTTAGGGTTCCATTGATGTTTAAGATATCAATAAAAGTCGTTTATTATATCTTCCAGTTCTTTTATGGAAATCTGATCCACAAAAGACTTTCCGATATCTTCGAGCAAAACAAAGTATATAAAATCACCTTGTCGCTTTTTATCCTTTCGCAACGCATCAAACACTGTTTTTCTATTTGCCGGAATATGGGTGGGAAGCTTGAGATTCCCAAGCAACATTTTGATTCTTTGGGCATTTTTGGCTTGCAAATGTCCTTTTTTGACGGACAGATCAGAAGCCATGACCATACCGGCACTGACCGCCTCCCCGTGGCGGACACCGGTTGTTTTTTCAATAGCATGTCCGAATGTATGCCCGAAATTGAGCTTGCGGCGCTCTCCTTTTTCTTTTTCATCCCTGTTTACAATGGTTGACTTGATGACAACAGAATCATAAACCAGTCTTTCAATGACTGCGGAATCAAGTGCTAACGCTTTTTGATACTGGCTTTCAAGAAATTGAAACAGATCCCCATCTTCTATGGCCGCATGTTTGACAATCTCCGCCAGTCCGCATAAAATTTCTTTTTCAGGCAGGGTGGTTAAAAGATCAAAATCGCAGATAACGAATTCCGGCTGGTTGAAAACCCCGATCATATTTTTATACCCCTGGAAATTGACACCGTTTTTCCCCCCCACACTGGCATCAACCTGTGAAAGCAGCGTGGTGGAAACAAAACCGAATGTCAGGCCGCGCAGAAAGGTTGATGCTACAAACCCGGTAATGTCACAGACAATGCCTCCGCCTATTCCCACGATAACAGTTGATCGATCAACCCCGAATTCCACAAGTTTCCCGTAAATATTGCGCACGGTATCGAGGGTTTTTATTTTCTCACCGGTTTGGATCGTTATGACGGGATGGGGTGGAAACTTATTCTGATAAAAACGTTTTACATTACCATCCGTAATAATAACAACATGTTCTTCAGGGATGTAGTTCCCCAGATTCTGCAATTTTTCACCGACATGTATGGTTGACCCTTTTGTGTCGCCTTGAATTTCAAGGGTTTTCATTATATGCGCTCGCTTTTTTAGTATTTTTTATTTATTTATTTTGACAAAAACGGTTGGAAACCGCAATAATAAATCAATGTTAATTTAAAAAACAGTTCTTGACAGCCGTAAAATAATCAAGTAAACAGCATAAACTATCGACTATTAGGAATATAATTCATGTCACAACGTTATCGCAACAGTTTCACATACGATTTTGGACGTTTCTTTTTTAGTTTTAGGAACGTCCGTCCGGTTGCGTAACGCCTAAAGTTACAACGCCCCGGATGGACCAGAGCCGGTCTGTCCGGGGTTTATTTTTTTAAGCCTCGGGAAATAGAATCTCGGGGTTTTTTTTTGCCTCATTTAAATCAAAGGAGGGTTACCATGATTCTGGTACTGGAAAAAGGAATCACGCAGGATCAAAAAAGCAATATCCGGAGTATACTGTTCGGTGAGGGCTATCTTGTTCGTGAAATGTCCGAAGCCGGACAGAATATACTGGGAGCGGTGGGCAAAGGAGGTAAAAAGACCGATTTTTTCGAACAGCTTCCCGGTATAGCCAAAGTGATTCCTATATCCACATCGTTTAAACTGGTCAGCAGACAATTGCATATCGAAGATACTCTTGTACAGGTGGGGGATGTGGTTGTAGGTGGAGAACGCATTACAATTATCGCCGGACCTTGTGCAATTGAGAGCAGGGACCAGGCCCTGACCATTGCCAGGGAGGTGAGAAGATACGGAGCGGTCCTGTTTCGCGGCGGCGCTTTTAAACCCAGAACTTCCCCCTATTCCTTCCAAGGATTACAGGAAGAAGGATTAAAGATACTGTCCGAAGTCCGGGAACTTACCGGTCTGGGTGTTGTAACCGAAATAACATCGACCGCACAGGCGGACATGATGATGAAGTATGTGGATGTCGTGCAGGTTGGGGCACGCAACATGCAGAATTTTGAGCTGTTAAAATGCGTGGGTCGTATCGGAAAACCCGTGGTTCTGAAGAGAGGGCTTTCCTCCACCATTGAGGAATGGCTGATGTCCGCCGAATATATCCTTTCGGAAGGAAATGAAAAGGTGATTTTATGTGAACGCGGAATTCGTACCTTTGAACCCTATACCCGGAACACGCTGGATCTTTCCGCAATCCCTGTGCTCAAAACACTCACCCATTTGCCGGTGATCATCGATCCCAGCCATGCAACCGGTATTCGTGAAAAAGTCAGTCCCATGTCACGGGCTGCAATTGCTGCAGGTGCGGACGGATTGATGATAGAAGTGCATCATGATCCGGACCGGGCGCTTTCCGACGGTCCTCAAAGTCTTTACCCAAAACAATTCGGGCAATTAACGCGAGATATTTATGTGATCGCGCCGGTTGTCGGCAAACAGCTTGATTTTGACTATCTGGATAAGGCTAAAGCCGTCGATCATTTAACAAAAGCCAATGGGACGGGAATACAGAGGGCCGCCTTCCTGGGTGAAATGGGAACGTTCAGTCACAAAGCCTGTACGCAGTATTTTGGGACCCGGGTTCCGGCCGTGCCTGCACCCTCGTTTCGAGCAATTTTCGAAGCCGTTAAGAAAGGGGAAGTTGATTTCGGTGTAGTGCCTTTGGAGAATTCCCTCACGGGCAGCATCCATGAAAACTACGATCTTCTACTGGAATATGATTTGAGGATTGTGGGCGAAATTACACTGCGCATCATACACTACCTGATCGGCCATTCCGGAGCCGGCACGGATACCATCAAACGGGTTTTTTCTCTCCCCATGGTTTTTCAGCAGTGCCGACAGTTTCTGGATCGTCATGAAAACTGGGAACTGGTTCCTGTCAAGGACACTTCCGCCGCTGTCAGGAAGATCAGCCGGGAGTCGAGTCCTGCCGATGCAGCGATTGCAAGCAAGGAAGCTGCCGAAATGCACGGAATGGCGGTCATCGAGGAAGGAATAGAGACAAATCCGAGAAATTATACTCGGTTTGTTGTCATAGGACTTGACCCGCTTGAAAAAGGGCCTCGACATAAATCGTCACTCATCTTTTCAACCGGGAACCAGCCGGGCGCCCTTTATGAAGTTCTGAAAATATTCGCCGAAAACGACGTTAACCTGGTGAAGCTGGAATCCCGGCCCATCCATGGAAAACCATGGGAATATATGTTTTATGTGGACCTTGAGGCGGATGCTGAATCGGAAATATTCAAGCCGACATATGAGTTGCTTAAGAAAAAAACAGATTATCTGAAGATTCTGGGGAGCTATTGAAATCAGAAACGGCTTCCGGCCTATTCCAGTGTTGACAATTCAGAAAATAGAGGTTAATATTTTTGTCGTTTGTATGAATTTTTTAAATAAAACTTGCTGAAAGGAGAAATATTATGATTCGAAAATCTACCTACAAGGTCCGAGTTACCCGCAGAGAAGCCCTCCATGTGCATGATGAGTTCGGCCATTCCCTTATGCTGGTTGAATTGGAAGGTACACCGCTTCATTATGAAGTAGGCGTGGCCGGTGAATTTGTCTCCCGCCGCAGCGTCAACTTTCATGACCGCATAGAAGGCAGCGGACCCATGCAAGGATATGCGGTAACCAATTTCCAGTATGGTTCGGTTTACAGCAAATTTGAGGGGAATCGTGAGGGAGAAAGCAAGCTCACCACCGGCACCTGGCATACCTATAAAGGAACCGGAAAGCTGGATAACATAAAAGGCAAGGGTACCTTCAAGGTTACTTCAGGGAAAACCCCGGGCGAATTCATTCTGGACATGGAAGGCGAATACGAGCTTTAATTGAGTCCAATCCGAGGATTGTTATAATACGACCAAAGCCGGTTTATTGACCGGCTTTTTTTATTGCCTGATGTTCAATGGCAAGCTCAATATAATATTCGGCAGTCTTCTTGCGTTTTTCCACGTCGTGTTCCGAAAGTTCCTTTTTTACTGAAGCCGGTACCCCGGTTACAAGATGATAAGGCCCCACAACCTGCCCATGCTTAACCACGGAACCGGCCGCAACAACAGACCCGGTCTTTATACATGCGTGACTCAGTATAACGGCGTTAATACCGATAAGACAGTAGTCTTCTATAGTACAACCGTGAACAACGGCATTATGCCCCACGGTTACATAGTTTCCGATAATCGCGGGTCTGTCGAAATCCGTATGCAGGGTGCAGTTGTCCTGAATATTGGTGCGTTCTCCCACGATTATCGGGGCCAGGTCCCCCCTTAATACAGTGCCGTACCAGATACTGACATAGTCTTTTATCTCTACATCCCCGATAATCACTGCTGTGGGCGCAATAAAAACATTTTTACCGATTTTTGGTTTGTAACCTTTATATTCAAGTATCATGATCCTAACTCCAAACCATATATAATCCGCAAACCACCTTTTTGGGCTGACGTGCTTTTATTTCACCGAAAATGGACGCCAATAGACGCAAATAATTATTCTGAAGGAATGCCTTGTTTAAATTGTGCTGTTATTTTTAAATTTGTGTGTATTCGTGTTCATTCGTGGTTTTATTTCACCATTTCATTATATTTTAAAGCTCTCGGACATTTCGGCATACCGTTTCCGCAGCTTTGGTTTTTCTATTTTTCCGGTGGGGTTACGCGGAACATCACCGAAAATAATTCTGCGGGGTCTTTTGTATCTGGGAAGCGCCTGACAAAAATCATCTATTTCTTCCTTTGTGAGTTCCTGTCCGGGTTTTACCTGGATTACGGCAGTGGCGATTTCGCCCAGGCGGAGGCTTGCAAGACCAATGACCGCCACATCGTGAATTTTGTGATGGGACTGGAGAAAGTCTTCGATCTCCACCGGATAAATGTTTTCTCCGCCGGTGATGATCACATCTTTTTTCCGGTCCACCAGCCAGATAAACCCCTCCGGGTCCTGCCGGGCCACGTCGCCGGTCAACAGCCAGCCGTCCACTAACACCTCCCGGGTAGCCTCCGGATTTCTGTAATACTCCTTCATAACACCGGGTCCTTTGACCATTAACTCACCGGGCTCTCCCGGAACCACGGGATTCAACATGTTGTCTACGATCCTGATCTCCCAGTCAAAACCGGGCAGGCCTATGGAACCGACCTTGTGCGTGTTTTCCACCCCCAGATGCACGCATCCGGGTCCGGTACATTCGGTCAGACCATAATTGGTATCATACTCGTGATGAGGAAAAACCTTTTTCCATTCTTTAATCAGGCTGGGAGGTACGGGTTGGGCACCGATGTGCATCAGCCGCCACTGATCCAGATTGTAATCTTTTAGTTTCATTTCTCCGCTCTGGATCGCAAAAAGAATATCCAGCGCCCAGGGAACCAGAAGCCAGACCACGGTTACCTGTTCTTCGGAAATGGCTTCCATGATCCACCTGGGTTCGATCCCTTTAAGGATAACGCTCCGGGCCCCCACAATGAAATTGCCGAACCAGTGCATTTTGGCTCCGGTGTGATACAGGGGAGGAATGCAAAGAAAATTATCCCGGTGGGTCTGACGGTGATGCAGATTTTCAATAACGCAGGAAAACTCAAGGTTTCTATGAGTCAAAAGGGTTGCTTTGGGTGTGCCTGTGGTGCCGGAGGTAAAGTAAAGAGCCGCCTCATCTGTAATATTTATTGCAACTTCAGGATCTATAGGGGGGTGCTCTGTAAGAACTTTTTGATATAATTCGGCATAATCAGGTTTGAGCTCCTCCGGACCCAAAAAAATAAAGGTCTCTACAAATGGGTCCAAGTGCTCTTTTACGGAATTCATTCGCTCAATAAATTCCTGGCCGAAGATAAAGGCCTTTGCCTCGGCGGTTTCGGCACAGCGCCGGATCGTCTTTGCCACAAATCGAAAATTAAGAGGAACCGCCCAGGCGCCCGTACGAAGTATTCCAAAATAGATGGGCAGCCATTGGATACAATTGGTCATTAAAAGGACCACCCGGTCCCATTTTGCAATGCCACCGGATATCAAAGCCCGGGCCACCTGATTGGCCTGATCGTCAAATTCTTTCCAGGTGATTTCTTTACGATGGTTTTTTGCGGGCTCCCTTTCAATAAGTGCGGTCTCAGAGCCATACATTCGAGCATTTCGTGCCAGTATCTCGGTAATCAGCATCAGCATTCCTTTCAAAACACAAAATTTTATGATGTGGATATCAAAACGTCGTTAAATGGTCAAGACGCATAAAAATTAGCAACCGTTCACAGACTTTTTGATACCCAAAATTCCAAGCACCAAAATACAAATTTCAAACAAATATCAATGACCGAAATTCAAAATTCAAAACAGATAGAATAACGGTGAGACATTCAATAGCGGATTGAAGTGTTTTGGTTATTGGAATTTGTAATTTTGATATTGTTTGTAATTTGGGTATTTTGATTTGAGATTTTAGTTCCGTATCCGGGAAAGCAAATCGTTTCTATCTTAATCAGTTTGAGTTGACTTTGATGTTTCCATGATAACCCATGTGAATAATTGACCGGCTTAACTTTCTGTGTTAACAGTTAATGAGTTTCG
>CAZIIV010000020.1:22015-27176 GCA_964539365.1 uncultured Desulfobacteraceae bacterium
CCCATGTGAATAATTGACCGGCTTAACTTTCTGTGTTAACAGTTAATGAGTTTCGCATAATGCTGAAAAAGTCGAGGGTGTTTCACCAGCCCTGTTTTTTATACAACGTTAGTATATCACCTAAAATCTGCAATTGTCGATTTGGCCGCATTTTCAAGGCGCAGGGTGTGCAGCCGTAGTAAACTACTGCAAACACCCTGCAACACAGAAAATGCGGTCAAAGGGGCAAACCCGAAGGGCACAAATTTAAAAAACTTTTTTATTTGTGTGCAGGTTTTAGGTATCAAAAGGAGTCGTTTTATGCATTTTTTAGTGGTAGGCCCCGGAGCCATGGGATGTTTGTTTGCCGCCGGATTAAAGAAAGGGGGTTATGAAGTAACGCTTTTGGATTATTTACCGGAAAGAGCCCGGCAGATAGACAACCAGGGAATTGTTGTCCGGGGGATTACCGGCGAATATACTGTAAAGGTGCATGCGGTAGCAGACAAGATTTCCATACAGCCTGACGTTGTGTTAATTTGTGTGAAATCTTATACGACAAAACAAGCCGCGGAAAAAATCAAACCGTGGCTGAGTCCCGAAGCGTTCGTGGTTACCTTGCAGAACGGGGTGGGAAACCTCGAAATACTGGAGCAGATATTCGGCAAGAAAAATGTGTTCGGCGGTATTACAGCACAAGGGTCCACCCTTCTGGAGCCGGGCAAAATAAGACATGCCGGACAGGGAGAAACCATTATCGGGCCCCAAGAACATCCCGACAGTCCCTTAGAACGAATTGTTTCCGCGTTTAATACGGCAGGGTTTAAAACCCGGTCCACAAAAAATGTGGTTGATCTTATCTGGGGCAAACTGATTATTAATGTGGGGATCAATAGTCTCAGCGCGCTTACACGGCTTAAAAACGGGCGTCTGGCCGAGTTAGACGGAACTCGCCGGGTCATGGAACATGCGGTTAAAGAGGCGATTGCCGTGGCTCATGCTAAAAACATCCGGCTTCCTTATCCCGACCCTTTAGCCCGGGTCATGGAGGTATGCAGGGATACGGCGGAAAACATCGCTTCCATGCTTCAGGATGTTTTAAAGCAGAGAATCACCGAGGTTAGCTTCATAAACGGCGCTATCGTTCGGGAAGGAATTGCACTGGGCATCCCGACTCCCGTAAATCACACCCTGACCTGCCTGGTAAAGACCGTCCAGGAAACCTATGATGAAAGAATATAACCCGGGCCGGAGGTTAAGCGCGCGGCCTTCCTTTGCCGGACTTTCGATAATGGATGAACAATCATATCACACCACGGCCCCTCACAAAGCTATCATGCGATACATCCTCCATTACTCTGAGCCGGGGGAAATCGTCTTTGACGGGTTTTGTGGTGCAGGAATGACAGAGGTATAACCCATAAATATTTTAAAATCCTGATCATTTCTCTAACTCGAAGCGCCTATATTTTATAACTGCGCTCATGCATTGTCATATATGAGGAAATTAAAATATGATTTAAGAGAAATCCTAATCGTTAAAAATTTTTTTTTTGGAAAGGGCCGTATCACAAGGCGTAATCATTACTAACCATAACAATATAAGGAGGTTAATATGCGAAAAGGTCTATTAATTTTGACAATTATCGTGATGATCACCGGGGGAATGATTGCGATATCCGGCGCCGGTGGGGACATGCCCCCGGCTGATGCAAATAAGCTATGGTCATACATAACTGCCGATAATCCATATACAGGGTGGGGATTCTGGCCCGGTCATGAGGGTATATACCCCGGAAAAAGCCCCCACGGCGCCTACTTGAAGGTTTATGCCAATAAAGTGGCGCTTAAAGCGGCACATGAAGACAAGTCCATGCCAGAAGGCGCGATTATCGTAAAGGAAAATTATGGCAAAGATAAAAAGACTCTGATGGCGATTACCCCGATGTATCGCATCAAAGGCTATAACCCTGAAGGTGGTGACTGGTATTGGGCCAAGTATGGTGCTGACGGGAGCATACAAAAAGCCGGCAAGGTAAAGGGTTGCATTGACTGCCATAGTGTTCAGAAAACCAAAGACTGGATTTTCACTCCTACCAAGTAGTCTACATTCATAACCAAAGTAAAGTAATGCTGGGGCGAGTGTTTAAAAACTCGCCCCAATGCTACGAGGTTTTTAATGAAAACTTAAACACGAGGTTGGATATGATAAGCTCTTTTTATAATGCTCTTGCAAATATTGGCTACACCCATCCACTTCATCCGGCAGTCACGCATATTCCGGTGGGATTGATCATCGGTGGATTCATTCTCTCGCTAACCGGAACCATACTGAAACGCCCTTCATTAACCAATTCTGCACGCCATTGTTTCTGGCTGGCACTGTTGGCTCTGCCGGTGGCCGCCCTGTTCGGTCTGATGGACTGGCAGCACTTCTACAACGGTGTCTGGCTGATGCCTGTCATCATAAAGATGGTTCTGGCAGCCGTTCTTTTTGTACTTTTAATTATCACGCTAATTCCGTTTCGTGAAAAAGTCCCCTTGGTGCTTTATTGCCTCTGTCTGTTCATCGTCATCGGTATCGGCTTTTTCGGGGGAGAACTGGTATATGGAGAACGCGGCAAAAAGGAAGCTCCCGGGAATACCCGAATCGAACAGGGAGCGGCCTTCTTTGCTCAAAACTGTTCCATGTGCCATTACAATGATCGAGCAGATACCCGAATAGGCCCCGGTCTGAAAGATCTGTTTAAGAAAGACAAACTGGCGATCAGCGGTAAACCGGTTACTGAAGACAGCGTAAAATCCCAGATCAAAACACCCTTTGACAAAATGCCGGCCTTTACCGATATAACGGAAGAAGAACTTGTCAGCCTTATTGAATATCTAAAAACCCTTTAGGTATGATCGATATTCGGCTGAAAACAGGTTTGATATCATCGTAAGGCCCGCCCTTCAGGATTTAAGACCAGCATCTTTGAGTTTGCAGTAATCCATATGAGCACACACGTGGTCGGCAAATCCAACGCCGGCTTCTTCGTAAAGGCTGTATGCGGCATTGATCCCCTCCTCTTTTAGGATTGATATTTCATCCTCGTAACGAACTGAAGCCGTGACCTGACCTTGGTAACCTCTTTTAGCCATCTGGCGGATTGCAAATATACTGGCTTTGGGATTCGGTAAGGCTATCATAACCAGATTAACCCGACTTTTCTCCGGTTCGACTCGTTCCCAGAAATCGCTGTCCTCGGCATCACCGTAAACAACATTTCTCCCTAATTTTCGATGTTGGTCAACCGTTTCAGCGGAAAAATCCAGTCCGATCACCACATCGCCCCATCGACGCCTCATTTCATCAAATGCACTCGTTCCTACGTCACCCATGCCGATAATCACAACCTCAGCATCTCCGGTTTCTATCGGTTTATCTTCAGGTAGACGCTTTGCGGTTTCGAAACTTTTCAGTCGATCTGAAATACGCGAATAGAAGATGTGGGCGTAAGAATTCAACGGTGCTGCCAAAATGAACGTTATCGAAAGCGAAACAGCGATAATAACCAACCAATCGCCACTCATCCAGCCATTAGCTACACCTATAGACCCCACAATGAGACCGAACTCACTGTAATTGGCCAAACTAAGCGAAGCAAGCATCGAAGTCCGAGCACGCAGCCTGAAGCGTGTGAGGATGCCAAAAAACAGGGCTGCTTTGAACGGTACGGCCAGCGCCAACAAAAGCGCCATCACGAGGACTGTGGGCGTCGGAGAACCGGAGATGCCAATATTTAAAAAGAAGCCGACAAGAAAAAGATCCTTGAAGCTAAGCAACCTATCGGCTAGTTCACCCGCCTTGGGATGAGTAGCAAAGAGCATACCGAACACAAGCGCTCCCAGATCTCCTTTTAACTTGACCATTTCGAAGCTGCTGTATCCGGCAGTGGTCATCAATATTCCAAACAACATCAGCAGTTCGCCATGACCGCATCGAACCAAAATCCTGGACAGCAGCGGCCTGATAATAAAAAGAAAAGCTACGAGGATCGCTGCCCATGGTGAAGGGAGGTTTCCGGCAGAAACTGCTAAAAAAACGACCGCAATAATGTCCTGCATGATCAGTATACCGATCGATGTAGCGGCATGACGGGATGACGTCTCTTTCTTTTCCTCCAGCACTTTAACCGCAAAAACCGTACTCGAAAAACTCAAGGCGAATGCGATCAGTAAAGCGTTTTGCCAGCTTAGAAGATGAAAGTAGGGCATCCCTGACTCACTAAGAATCCAGATCCCAGCTCCGAACACGGCAACAGTGATGAACATGTGAATCGTTGCACCGGCCCATACTTCGGGCTTGGCAAGACTCTTCAACTTCAGTTTTAGGCCGATGGAAAAGAGGAGCAGCGTTATACCTGCATCGGCAATCTTTCCAAGAGTTTCGCTGCCCTCGACGCCTAAACTCTTAAGGACAAACCCTGCGATCAGGTACCCCACAAGAGGTGGCAGACCGATCCTGCTGGAAGCGGCTCCGAATACAAATGCCGCAACAATCCACAATGGGTCCATATCTGCAAGCCCTCCTTAAACAAAGTATTCTGAAAATGAGAAATAATTTTATATTACTTTCCGGAAACGCTATCACTCCAAGCTTTGAAATTATGGCACAAAGCAACTGCTGAATCAATCATTGCGTTTTTAGTACCAGATTACAATATGGTGGAGTTATAATTTCGAATTCGAGGCAATCAGATTATCGGTACGTCGGGTTAGCGCTTTTGGCCGTGATATGCCGATAGAGGGGTCCTACGGAGAGATCCATGCAAACCGCAAATTCGATCATTTATTTCAGAGAAACACTGAAATTCTGGATCAAGCTGGGCTTTATCAGTTTCGGCGGGCCAGCTGGCCAGGTTGCCATCATGCATCAGGAAGTCGTGGAGCGTCAAAAATGGATGGGTGAAAATCAGTTCCTCCGGGCACTCAACTTCTGCATTGGGCATGGCAACCCAGTGAACGCATTATCTAAAAATAATTATACCGAGGGGTGGGCTTCCATAAGCAAATCAATCCCACGTCCCAAGGCCATACTTTCTGTCTCTGCTCATTATTACATACCATTGATACCCTGAGGATCTCGAGAAATATCTGAAAGGATGAGTTCCGGTTGTGAGTTTTGCTTTGTTCAAATTAT
>CAZIIV010000021.1:0-19802 GCA_964539365.1 uncultured Desulfobacteraceae bacterium
CGCTATTTCGAGGATTGAAAACGAGCGAGAACGCCGCCGGGGGCCGAAAGATGCCCTTTCTGGATGGACTCTACTTAAACAAACGGACCCACGATTGAAAAATAATTACCTTGTCAGCGCCGTATGGCTCAAGGCGACATAAGATATCTTCAACGGATTTTTCAGTTCCAATCAGATTGCCATTTTTGGAAAAAAACTTGTCAGCAAAACAGATGACTTGTTCCTCAATAGAGAGGGGCACCATATTACGCCCGGGCAGCGGGAGGTTATGGCGCTTTATTTCTTCAGCAGTTATCCCCACACCCACGTGCCGTTCGCACACAAGTGCATGTTTGGGAAGTCCCTTGCTTTCAAGAACTTCTCTTCCAAGATATCCGTGACAGACATACGGATATTTTCCCGTACAGTTGAATTCCGGAGTATGGGTGAGGAATATGCCGATGTCGTGCAGCATGGCAGCTTCCCGGATAAAATTAAGATCCGGGTTAAGGTGGGGCACTTTTTTGGCGGCACTTACGGCCTTAGCGGCCACCTGTTGTCCATGTTGTACGAGAATATCATAGATTCTGGTGCCGGGTTTATAAAATTCAGCTATAATTTCAAGAGGATCCATATATTAGATTTTCCCTGATAGCAGCACTTCCTCTATAAAAAGATCCAGTCCCCCATCAAGAACGCCGGTTACATTGCCCACCTCAAGGTTTATGCGGTGATCTTTTACCAGCTGATAGGGATGCATGACATAAGACCTGATTTGATTTCCCCATGCAATTTCGTTTTTGCTGTCGTGGATTTCCTGCAGTTTTTCATCCTGCTTCTGCTTTTCAATCTGATAAAGCCGGGATTTGAGGACCTTCATGGCAAGTTCTTTATTTCTATGCTGGGATTTTTCCTGCTGGCACTGGACAACGATTCCACTGGGGAGGTGAGTGATGCGAACCGCGCTGCTGGTTTTGTTAACATGCTGACCCCCGGCGCCGCTGGCCCTGAACACATCAATTCGCAACTCCTTGTCATCAATTTGGACAACGATTTCGTTTTCGATTTCCGGATAGACGAATACCGAGGCAAAAGAGGTGTGCCGTTTGCCGCTCGCATTAAACGGGGAAATTCTTACCAGGCGATGAACCCCTTTTTCTGCCTTTAGATAGCCATAGGCATGGTCACCACCGGCCGTGAACGTTACGCTTTTGATTCCGGCTTCATCTCCGGGCTGGAAGTCAATGACCTCCTGTGTAAACCCCTTGCGTTCAATCCAGCGGGTATACATCCTGAAAAGCATTTCGGCCCAGTCCTGGGCTTCGGTTCCTCCTGCTCCCGCATTAATGGAAATAATGGCGTTGTTTTGATCATCCTCGCCATCGAGCATAAGATCTATGGAAAGTTTTTTTATTTTTTTTTCAATTGCTTGTATTTGCTGGGAGACTTCTTCTATGGTATCGGCATCTGATTCTTCAATGGCAAGATCAAGCAGGATCTGACTTTCTTCAAGATCGGTGTAAAGTTGGTTAAATGATGCCACTTTACCGGAGATCACGGTTCGTTCTTTTAAGACCGGTTTGGCGGCTTCGGGGTTATCCCAAAAATCTTTTTTGGCAATCAGCGTCTCGATTTCCTTAAGCCTTTTTTCTTTTTCGGTAAGGTCAAAGGCACCCTTTCAACTGTTCTAATTTCTGAAAATGTTCCTTGATGTCTTCTTTAAGTTCCAACGTCATTTTTTACCTCCTATGATTAAAAATACCAAACGGGCCGGCCCGCTCATGCCTTGCAATGGCAGACGGGGTAAAACTCCTGAATTTGTATATTATAATCGCTTTTGCTCTATCTTTCAACGGTTGTTTTGCTTTATTTTGAATGTTTCCGAACTAGACAACACCCGAATACGGCAATTAGGGTTATCCCAAGACATAACATGGCGAACAGATCTCCAAAGCGGGAATAGAAGGTCGCTTTCTGGATCACGGGCACAGGTCGAGTTATTGTTGCGTCTTCAAAAAGCGGTGTGGCGGCGATGACCTTGCCGCAAGGATCTATAAATCCGCTGATACCGGTATTGGCAGCGCGTATTATTGACCGTCTGTTTTCCACGGCCCGAAGAATCGTCATGGAAAAATGCTGATGTGGCGCACTGGACCTGCCATACCAGGCATCATTGGTGATGTTAATCAGTACCGAGGCATGGTTTTTTACCATAGCTCTGGAAAGATACGGAAAAATTATTTCGTAACAGATCTGAATGCCTAGTCGGAGATCTCCCCATCTAATGGTATGCCCTTTTTTACCTGGGGTAAAGTCTCCGACGCCCTCTACCATTTTTCCAATAAACGGCAACCATTTTTTAAAAGGAACATATTCTCCAAACGGTACCAGGTGTGCCTTGTCATATCTACCGTAAACGTTTCCTTCCGGTCCAATCAGATAAGCGCTATTAAAATATTCAACACGATTTGTTCCGAGTTTGAAAGACGGACTACCGATGAGAAAGTCCGTTCCGGTGTCGTGAACCCCCTTTTTAACCATTTCCGACAACCGAGCATTATGCAAAAAATAAAAAGGAGTCGCGGTCTCCGGCCATACCACGAGATCCGGCTTATGTTTTTTCGTCAATAAGGAAAGATTAATATATTTTACTATTGACGCGCGTTGAAACGCGGGGTCCCATTTTTTTGCCTGATCGATATTGCCCTGGACAATTGCGGTTTTTATGGAAGGGGAATGGGAAATCAGTTTTTGAATGGATTGTATTCTCCAGTTTCCATAAAACCAGACAAAACAGAAAATCAAAGCCAAAGTACCTGCCGATCCTGCAGCGAGTCTTGCTTTAATTTTTTTTTCTTGCCAGTGTCTTCCTGTTATGTAGAGAAAAGCCAAGAAAATTGCCGCATTGCTCAAGGCAATACAAAATGATATGCCATACACTCCGAAAATGTCTGAAATTTGAATGAGATGCAGGACGTTAAATTGAGTGTATCCGATCAACTCCCATGGGAACCCCGTGAAAAGAAATGAACGGAGATATTCCAATGAAACCCATACTGAGGGGACCATAAAAAAAAGGAATGCCGGTCCCCTGAAACAGGTTAAGCTCATTGAAAATATTGCAATATAAAGCGCCAGATACGCCGATAACAGCAAAAGAATCGGCACACTTGCGTAGAGGGGAAGGTGACCGTACGTTGACATGGTATGTGCCAGCCAGTATACTAAAGTAAGGTAATGGGCAAGCCCGGCACACAGGCCGAGATAAAAACCATTTTTAAGGGAGAGGTTTCTTAATGCGGCCAGCAAGGGAACCAGAGCAAACCAGGCCAGCCATGAAACGTTGGCTTTTGGAAAAGAAAGGGTAAGCAAGAATCCGCTTAATACGGCCAAAAAAAAATTCAGCCTGTCGAGTTTATGTTTTTTCAATTTTGATGAACGTATAAAAAATTTTTATGAACCACCCTGAATTCCGCCCATTATCTATCTATATCAAGGGAGATGTGGATGTTACCCAAAACGTCAAAGTCAACTCTAACTGATTCGGATAAACGCTATTTGCTTTCCAGGATACGGTACTAAAATCCCAAATCCCAATACTCAAATTACAAATAATATCAAAATTACAAATACCAATGACCAAAACATATCAATCACTTATTGGATGTATCGCCGTTATTCTATCTGTTTTGAATTTAGGTCATTGATATTTGTTTGAGATTTGTATTTTGGTGCTTGGAATTTTCATAAGCAAGTAACTTTATTTATTCCAGGCAATTACATGTTTAAATGACGTGGCCCTGGGATGTTTCCTGTATTATCTTTAAGCTGTCATCAGGTTTGGGCTGCACTTTTACAGGCTTCATCCATCCGGGCTTGAACATACCGGATGCTCTCTTCGTTGTATTCTTCCAAATCAAAGCACAAGGCATCCTCGCCAAGAAGCCCGTCCGGCACAAAATCCCCGTTTTCATCCGGATCGGCAATCATCTCGTTATAAAAGCATACGGACAGCCACCGGGGAGTGTCTTCTATCACGTCCACCAGCACAAACAAAGGTTTATTTGTCTGATTCTTATGGGTTGCTCTAAGGGAGTAGGTAAGCCCTTCGCGGGGTATAAAATCCAGATTTACTCCGGGTTTGGATGCTATATAATCTTTTAAACGCACAAACGCTTTTTTGTTTTGCTCCGGGGTTTCTGTCCAGTTTTCAATAAACGATTCAAGTTGCTGAATGGCTTCGTTCATAAGCTCTCCTTATGGTTTTCTTATTCTTCTATCCGGAAGATGATAAAATTGCAAATGCCGAGAGAATATATCAGAAGATGATAAAAAATCAAGTCTCTGCCCCATGATATTTTTTGTCGCCAAGAAATAACAGGGGTGTAAATCAAGACTGTTGTTTGCTAAGATTGCCATGGCTATTTGGTGTCAGGTTTCAGGTGTCAGCTAATTCGTTTCTTGCTCCTGACACCTGAAACCTGACAACTGAAAAAAACTTCGGAGCTACGGTTTGTCAATAGAAAGGCATCAGCGTTTACCAACGGTCTTGATTTCCACCCCAATAACAGTTATTGATTGTTGTCTATCGTTAGTTAAAGCCATCACACCTTCCATCTAATTCTTATCAAATAATACCTTGACAAATAGTTACTGATATGGCTTGAAATGTGTGACGCTTCGTTGCAAAACAATTAATCCTTCAAAACGCAGACATCAACCATAAGATCCCATTTTCAAAGGAAATCAGAATAACAAGGGAAATAATAAAATGACTAAAGAAAAAACACTACTCAACACGCGCGAGGTATCCGAATTTTTAAATATTAATGAGAAAATGGTTTACACCCTGGTGGCCGATAAAGGACTGCCCGCCAGCAAGGTCACCGGCAAATGGCTTTTTCCTCGTCACCTTGTTGAACGGTGGCTGGAAAATCAAACCATCAACTATCCCAAGCCGGAGAAACCCTTGCCGCCGTATCATGGCCTTTTAATCATCGCCGGGAGCAATGATATCCTTTTGGACAAAATCATTTCCCTTTTCAATACGCTTCATAATGAGCATATAGCCGTTTTCGGCAATGTGGGCAGTATGGGAGGTCTTAAGGCCCTGGGCCGAGACGTTTGTCATGTGGCGTGCAGTCACCTGTTGCAGGTTGATGAACAGGAGTATAACTTTGAGTATGCACAGGAAGAACTTAAAGGGAAAATTCCCGTACTGGTGAATTTCTGCCGAAGAGAACAGGGATTTCTGGTAGCCAAAGGAAATCCTAAGCAAATTTCCGGCGTTTCCGACTTGAGAAAACCGGAAATCAAGATCGCCAATCGTCCGGTTGGCACCGGCACACGCCTCCTCCTTGACCGGGAACTGGAGAAGGCCGGCCTCAAAGACACGCCAATCCAAGGGTATGATCAAGAATTCAGAAGCCATCTGGATGTGGCCATTGAGGTGCTTTCGGGCCGGGCCGATATGGCTCCTGCCATCAAACCGGTGGCAAGTCTTTTGGGATTGGACTTTATTCCGCTTCGCTGGGAGCGATTTGATCTTCTTATCTCAAAAGAGCATTTTTTCGAACAGGGGATCCAACTTTTTCTGAGCCTTCTGCATGAGCCTCAATTTCGTGACCTGGCCGTAAAACTGGATGGATACGATTTGAGCTTATGCGGCAAAATGGTTTTTCCAAAAGAATCAAAATTTAACGCGGAGGGATAGATTATGATAAGATTAACAACTGGTACGAAATTTTAGGGAAAAAAGGGGTCATCTGGCCGTGAATCCCTCGGTGCTGCTTCTGGATGAACCTTCCAGCGAAGTCATTTCGATGAAATGCCGGAAAATGCTGAAATTATTTATGTTAATGACAATAATAACAGGCAGCAAAAATCAGCGGACTTCGTTGCTCATAGGCTGCCGCATCGCGGTATAACTCGGCTTTTAACGAGTTCATCAAATTTATCGCCGTTTAACCGGACAGACCATCAATCAGCGCCATTACATTTTCTCCCAGAACATCATGGTTGTACCCGCCTTCCAGAATTGCGAAACAACCGCCGCCATTGCGGTTGGCAGCTGCTTTAACCTGTTGTCCGATGGCTTGGTAGTCTTTCGTAGTAAGCAGACCGCCCCAATCGTCCTGATGGTTGTCAAATCCCGCGGATATGCCGATGAGATCGGCGCTGCATTTTTCCATTTCTCTGGTGACCCGGTCAACATAAGCAAATCGATCAAATGAGTCAATATTACAAATTGTTACATAATCCTTGCTACCGAGAATATTGACGTTGCCGTCCCCGTAATGCAAATCAATGTCCAATATATATGCTTGTTGGATTTTGTTTTTTTGTCTTAACGACTCAAGGGCGACGGCCATATTATTAAAATAACAGAACCCCCAGGCTGAATCTGCAGAGGCATGATGTCCGGGAGGTCGAATTAATCCAAAACACGGTTCGGTCAGGCCGATTGTCGCTGCCTGTACCGCGCCTCCGGCGGCTAATGCCGCCATGGAATAAGGCCCTTTATGGCGAACATGTTCAATATGACGCTGGGTGTGAACGGCTGAGATTTGGGCTTGTGTCGCCGGAACCGCTGTAACAAATTCTACCCGAGATTGGATGGTATTAACGATTGCCTCCATACGTCCTTGCTCAGCCGCAGGATCATGCGTATAAACCTGATAAAAATCTTCGTGAAAGATTACTTTCATCATTGTCTTACCTCCGCTGTTAAAAACCAAAAACCACGTCTTTTGAATAGGTTAAAGCTGGAATGATTAAAATTGCCCATAATATGGCTTTAAAAAATATTCCATATTTATTCCTTCCCGTATGCCTGGTGTCAGGTTTCAGGTGTCAGGTGTCAGGAAGTATATTCAGTAGTATTGGGCCAGCCCTGGGAGAACGATTCGTCATTTAGGCCATACACTGCGTTTCCCCCCTTAACCCTGAAACCTGACATCTGAAACCTGACACCTAAAAAAAAGCTCAAGAGCCAGGGTTTGTCAATAGACAAAGATCAGTGTTTACCAGCGGCATTGATTTACACCTACCTTCTTCTATTCAACTGTGTTTGCGACACACAATGAGTTTGCTTTTACCGGTGGGGGAATGGTACAGAGAGACGTCCGGAAATATCCGCCGAAATGGGTCCAGTCCCCCTTTAACAAATTCCAGGGCATCAGCACATCCCATTGACATCATCCTGATTTTGAAGAGTATCTTAATCAGGGGATGATGAGGCACTTCGTGTTCCATGAGCAATACCACCCCGTTGGAACGTATGATGCGCTTCATTTCTTGCAAGGCGGTCTGACGGGTCCGGCGTTTCAATTCATATAATGCATGGGAGCAGGTGACCACATCAAAACTCTCATCAGCAAAGGGGAGGGCAGCCGCATCCCCCTCTATGAAAATAGTTGTTCGGAATTTCTGCTTTTTTTGCGCCTTACGCAACATCCCTCGGGAAAAATCGTAGCCCACGGTGATGCTTCCGGGATAGCGATTGGCAAAAGCTACAATAACAGCTCCCGTCCCGCAGCAGATATCGAGAATTGTCGGATGAGTTTTCCCTTCCGGGTTGGCCATCTCGACCAGGAAGTTTCGCGTATCTCCGGCATCTCGACGCGCATGCAGATTCACAAACGCATCATATACATAAGAGAAAACATTATAGTAGATTCGTCTTCCGGTTCTTATGCGTGACATGGTTGCAAAAAAGTTTCCTCCCTCAGGGGGTTCCCTCACGACGGGATCCCGGGTAGCTTGGACAGCTTTGCTGATCTTCAATGTGCGGCTTGATGTCCAAAATGGGTGTACCGTCAATCATATCCAGACCTCGCACACGAATCCGGTTGGCATCCTTTGATAGTACCTCCAGTACCGAAAGGCCGATAGCATTGGGTCGCCGGGGTGAGCAAATACTGAACACGCCCAAAGGCTTGTTCCGGTGGGGCGGTGTCTGCTTCAGCAATTCGGGTATAAACGGCGGACTCTTATGAAAATAAAACAGCACCACGATTCGCTGGCCCGCATTAATGTCCGAAAGACCCTCGGTATACTCGGGTAAAATTTCCAGGGTGCCTTGCACATGGGAAACGCTCCAATGTCGCGGCAACTTGCTGGCAGACGTATGTACCGTTCCAATGGGAACAAATTTAATAATCATGGATATTCTCCTGAAATATTTTACATATACACCGTCTTGAAGGAGTTTCAAGTTGGCTCGCTTCGCTCAAAATTGGAATGATGGAATATTGGAACACTGGAATATTGGGTTCTGGGAAAATGGAAAGTTGGGTTATTGTAAAATTCCTCTTGACGGGAATTAAATACAGAAATGTCATCTTCTTTAAATCATTATTCCAATATTCCATCATTCCATTATTCCATGTCCGAGTTAAAAATATGAGCCTAAAAAACACCTTTATTTTCAATAAATTGCAGAATTCCCGAGACGTTAAATTATAATGAGTCGCTGGTCATACGTGTTCCCTAACCCCCTTGAAGCTTCGTCTGTGGATAGGGCTGCAACCGTATTTTTTGATCGCAGCTTTGTGGGCTTTGGTGGGGTATCCTTTGTGTTTGAAAAATCCAAACTGCGGATAATACTCATGATAATTTTCCATCAGCCTGTCTCGAGTAACCTTGGCAACAATCGATGCAGCGGCAATGGAAATGCTTAAGCCGTCACCTTTGGGTATGGGTTCCTGAGGCAGGGCTGAAGAAACCGTAAAGATACCGTCTATAAGCAGACAATCCGGTTGAGGGACAAGATTTTCGGCCGCTATGGCCATAGACATGAGGGATGCTTTAAGAATGTTGATGCGGTCTATTTCCGGTGGGTCGACGATTCCTATTCCGATGGAAACCGCAAGCTCGTAAATCTTTTCGTAAAAATAATCCCGTTTTTTTGGTGTTAATTTCTTTGAGTCGCATATGTCGGGGACCTGAAAACAAGAGGGGAGCACAACGGCTGCAGAAACAACCGGGCCGGCCAGCGGTCCTCGACCGGCCTCATCAATGCCTGCAATGTTTAAAAAGCCTTTTTCAATGGCTTTTTTTTCGAATACCCACAGGTCTGGTCCCATGGAATCACACTAGGTTAAGCGACGTTCCCTTATCCTTGCCGCCTTGCCTCTCAATTTGCGAAGGTAATAAATTTTTGAACGGCGCACCCGTCCGCGACTAATTACTTCAATATTGTCAATGACAGGGGAATGCAGCGGGAAAATGCGCTCAACCCCTATGCCGTAGGAAACCTTCCTGACGGTAAACGTAGCTCCGGTCCCAATTCCACGTTTGCTGATTACTACCCCCTGAAATGCCTGAATGCGCTCTTTTTCGCCTTCCTTTATTTTGACGTTAACTTTTACGGTATCGCCGGCGGCAAAAGAAGGGATATCCAGACGCATCATCTCTCTTTCCAACTGTCTTATTGTTTCCATAATAATCACCTCTCTTGGACAAGCCAAAAGCAAATTGTATGAGTTTACCTATTAAAATAATTATCGACAACATAGTGTCGATTTTGTTTTAATCAGCGTCTAAAAAAAATGTCAAAAAGGTTTAAAAAAGGTGCCTATAGCGCATTTCGTTTTGATTGTATAGGTTTTTCTTTTTTTTAATTTCGTTCTGATTAAAATGCGGTATAAAATGACTTCGCAATGTTATGGGTTTCTTCCAAACAGCCTGTCCAGAATAATGGCGACGGCAGACCGTACGGAAAGGTGGTTGTAATCCGTGTTGCCGATCACCGGATTCAGTGTGTAATCTGCCTCTGCGATAAAAGTTTCCGGCAATCCCCAGGCCGTTCCAAAAATCAAAAGGTAAAGGTTGCCATCTTTCAGCATTTCCCGAAACTTGCCAAAGCTTAAGTTGCCCGGGTTGTGACGAGCGCTGGTAACCACCGTTTTCGGTAAATCTCCGTAATGTTCACGGATATGGGTTTTTACATCATCTATCGAGTTTTTTATTATAATCAGCTCCAAAGCTTCTCGACGCTTTGGGTTATATTTTGATCCTATTCCTTCTGTCCAATGACCAACAATTTTTTTAGCCAGGGATTTCTGATCCTCAAGGGGCGTTACCACATAAAAAGATCGTACCCCGTATGTTTTTGCAGCCCTTGATATATCGTGCAGATCGAGATTGGTTACGGCGGATGTTATAATATCACCGTTCCTATTGATCACCGGATAATGAGTCAGGGCCACGTATAGATTGGTCATATATGATTTTTTCAATATCGCGGCACCATTTTTTCAGAATTTTTATCTCCTCTGTGCTCAAGGATCTGTTCTCAAGCAAATCTCGCTTTTTCAAAAAGGTTCGTATGAGCGATGATTCAAGCCTCGCTTTTTCAATTTCTTTATGATTGCCCGATAACAGAACTTCTGGAACATCGATACCTTCAAATGTCCTGGGCCTGGTATATTGCGCATATTTTAAAACACTTCCCGAAAATGAATCTTTTTCCGCAGAGTCTTTTGCGCCAAGTACACCGGGAATCAGTCGGGTTACCGCATCGATGATCACCATGGCTGCCAGTTCGCCCCCGGTCAGGACATAATCACCGATGGAAACCTCATCATCGATCAAATTGTAGCAAATACGTTCATCCACGCCCTCATACCTGCCGCAAACAAAAATGATTCCATCCCATGAGGCGAATTCTCTGGCCATATCCTGATCAAAAAGTCGTCCCTGAGGCGTCAGCAGGATTCTTTTGGACAAAGGGACTTTTTTTGTAGCGGCCCGGATGGCAGCAGCCAGGGGTTCGGGCTTCATAATCATTCCACATCCCCCGCCGTAAGGCCTGTCATCGGTTGTGCGGTGTTCCCCTTGTGCAAAATCTCTAATATTAATGGCCGATGCCAAAATCTTGTTTCGATCTATGGCCCGTTTAATAATCCCGTGTTCCCAAAAAGGATTAAACATTTCCGGGAAGATGGTCAGGACTATGAAATTCATACGGCACTCCTTCATAATCCTTCGGGTAAATCCACCCGAATGATTTTACACTTAAGGTCGATTTCCAAAATCACCGACTCAATCGCGGGGATGAGTGTTTCATTATCATGAACTTTAATCGGGTCTTTGACAACAAAGACGTCGTTGCTTCCCGTAGGAATTATGGATTCAACGACGCCCAGATACTCATTACGGGTTGTGAAAACTGAAATCCCGATAATATCAAACCAGTAGTATGATCCGTCTTCGGGTTCCGAAAAATGAGACCGTTCAACAACAAACACGGAACCGATAAGGGCTTGGACGGAATTCCTGTTCTCTATACCTTGGAGTGCTAAAAGGGCAAGCTTGCCGTGAGGTTTAACCCATTTTATTTTATAGCTTTTTTCAAGGCCTTTTGGATTGATTAAAAGGATCAAACTGCCTGGCTTGAAAACGGACAGGGATTCAGCGTAGGAATAGACCTTAATGTTTCCTTTTACACCATGGGGACCAACGATCTTTCCAACAGGGACGAACCCATTTTTCTCCACAATACTATTCTAAAATCTCAAGAACCGAACGCTTTTTTAATTTAGCGGAAGCCGCACTCAATATGGTCCGCATGGCCCTTGCCGTGCGACCCTGCTTTCCGATAACTTTTCCCAGATCCTCTTTGGCCACTTTTAGCTCCAAAACCGAAGTCCGGTTACCCTCTACCTCGGAGACCGTAACTTGATCCGGATTATCAACCAGCGCTTTAGCAATGTAGTCGATCAGCTCTTTCATAGCTCCATCTCCTTTGTTGGCTGTTGAGAAATAGAGGTAAAGATATTATGTAAGATTAGCAAAAATACCTTGTTTTTTCAAAAGATTTTTAACCGTGTCTGTAGGGATAGCTCCCTGGCCGATCCAGTGCTTAATCCGCTCTTGTTTCAGCGATACCTTTGCAGGATCCGCCACAGGGTCGTATGTTCCTACATTTTCAAGGAATTTACCATCCCGAGGTGATTCACTATCCGCAATGACAATTCGATAAAAAGGTCTTTTTTTTGCTCCGTGTCTGGACAATCTGATTTTAACTGACATATTCGATCTCCTTCAAAAAGGCAGCATGCCCCGGCCCAATCCTCGCATTCCGCCTTTGTTGATTTTTTTCATCATTTTCACAACCTGAGTATAATTTTTAAGCAAATTATTTATATCCTGTACACTAGTTCCGCTTCCTTTGGCAATCCTTTTGCGACGACTCCCTTTGATTAATGTGTGTTGACGTCGTTCCTGGGGGGTCATGGAATTTATCATCGCTTCTATCTTAACGAATTCTTTTTCGTCAACCTCGAGATTTTTCAGCTGTTTAATCTTACCCATACCGGGGATCATATTGATCAGTTCAGAAATAGAGCCCATCTTCCTTATCTGAACCATCTGATCACGAAAGTCTTCTAAAGTAAATTCATTTTTTCTCAGCCTTTTTTCAAGTTCAACCGCTTTCTTTTCGTCAACGATCGTCTGTGCTTTTTCGATCATGGTAAGGACATCCCCCATACCAAGTATCCTTGAGGACATCCTGTCAGGATGAAACGGTTCCAGATCGCTCAGTTTTTCACCCACACCAATAAATTTTATAGGTTTATCGGTAACCGATTTTATGGATAATGCTGCTCCCCCGCGGGCGTCACCATCCATTTTTGTGAGAATAACACCGCCAATATCAAGGGCATTATTAAATGATTCGGCGATATTGACAGCATCCTGTCCTGTCATGGCATCCGCCACAAGAACAATATCAGACGGCTTTACCGCATCTTTGATACGGCAAAGCTCGGTCATTAACTCTTCGTCGATATGTAACCGTCCTGCGGTGTCTATCAGCAGCGTGTCACACAGTTGCTTATGTGCGGTGGTTCTTGCTTCTTGACAAATTTTAACCGGATCAATTTCCGGGTTGGATGGAAATACCGGAACCGAGAGCTGGTCTCCCAGCTTGGTTAACTGTTCAATAGCAGCAGGACGATAGATATCCGCCGGGACAAGGTAGGGCTTTCTTCCCTGTTTTCTCAAATAAACGGAAAGCTTGCCGGCGGTTGTAGTTTTTCCGGACCCTTGCAGACCCACCAGCATGATAGATACGGGATGAGCACCCGAAAGGTTTAAATTTTCAAATCGCCCCCCCATCAGCTCCGTAAGTTCTTGATTGACTATTTTTATAACCTGCTGGCCGGGAGTCAGGCTTTCCATAACTTCCTGGCCCAGAGCCCGCTTCTTGATATCAGAGATAAATTTTTTTGCGACTTTGTAATGGACATCGGCCTCAAGGAGAGCCATCCGGACTTCTTTCAAACCCTCCTCGATATTTTTTCCTGTTAATTTGCCGTGTCCTTTTAGCTTTTTAAATACGGCATTGAGCCGGTTGCTGAGACTGTCAAACATAAAAATACCCATAAAGTTTTTATTGAAATCGTTCAGATTAATAGTAAAATAACATTATGTCAAGATCAAAAAAAACTGACATTAAAGAACTTACCCATGACCAGCTAGTGTTATGGCTCCAAAGCAATAAGCTTGAGCCGTATCGTGCCGCTCAGATCCTGAAGTGGATCTATCTTCGTCAGGCGGACACTTTTGAAATAATGACTGATGTGGGTAAAGAAATCAGAAACCTCCTTTCGCACCATTTTTCCATTGCCCGACTTGAAACCGTCCGAATCGAAACATCACAAGACGGTTCCCAAAAATATCTTTTTAAACTTGCTGACGAAAAATATGTTGAAACGGTACTGATTCCTGAAAAAAACCATTATACGCTTTGCATATCAAGTCAAGTAGGATGCGCACTGGGATGCAGATTTTGTCTGACCGCCAGGGGCGGCTGGGTACGGAATCTTACCAGGGGTGAGATTATTGCCCAGGTGCGAGACGTCTCGAAATGTCTTGGTGATTCAAAGCGTCTTACCAACATTGTGTTCATGGGAACGGGTGAACCACTGGCAAATTACGGCAACGTGGTCAGCGCCATCACGACCCTTACCGACAGCAATTACGGGCTTGGATTTTCAAGCCGCAGGCTGACCGTATCTACAGCGGGTCTGGTGCCAAAGCTTTTTGACCTGGGCCGTGACACAACAGTTAATCTTGCAATATCTTTAAACGCTACGGATAATGAAACCCGCAATATGCTGATGCCGATAAACCGCAAATATTCTCTGGAAAAACTGATTGATGCCTGTACCGGATATCCTTTATTGCCTCGACGCAGAATTACCTTCGAATATATTCTCTTAAAAGGGATAAACGATTCTGAAAAAGATGCAAAACGTCTGGTCAGGTTGCTGAGACCGATCCGCGCAAAAATAAATCTTATCCCCTTTAATACGTATGACGGAAGTGAATTTAACCGGCCCGAAGAATCTGCAATTCTTAACTTCAAAGAAATCCTTAATAAAAACAATTATACGGCTGTCATCCGACACAGCAAGGGCCAGGATATTTCCGCTGCCTGCGGTCAACTCAGGGCAAATTGGATACCGGATGGTTGATACGACCTGTTGAGGTGTCAGGTGTCAGGGTTCAGGAAAGACGATCCCAGAACTTTTTGGCTTGATTCTGCTGCCCCGTACCTCCCCTGTGACCTGAAGAGTCATTTGAGGCTTTAATGCCTCTTAGTCTTGCAATTCGATCTTCCAGTGGCGGGTGGGTTGAGAATAAACTCATCAGTCTTTGCCCGGAAAGAGGATTTACGATAAACATGTGGGCTGTGGACGGGTTGACATTGGCGGGAATTCCGGCTGAGTAATTCCCCAGCTTTTCCAATGCTCGTGCCAGTCCTTCAGTGCTTCCGGAAAAACGGGCACCTGATGAATCCGCCAGGTATTCCCGTGACCGGGATATGGCGGTTTGTATCAACACGGCGGCAATCGGAGCAAGAATTGACATGATAATCAAGCCCAAACCGCTCATACCTTCCTCATCGTCACTCCCCGCTCCAAAAATAGCCGACCACCGCGCAATGCTCGCCAGCATCATGATGGCCCCGGCCATGGTCGCTGCGATTGACCCTATCAGAATGTCACGATTTTTCACATGGCCCAGCTCATGACCCAGTACGCCGGCAAGTTCCTCTCGATCCATGAGTTTAAGCAAACCTTCCGTAACCGCCACAACCGCATGTTCCGGGTTTCTGCCGGTTGCAAAGGCATTGGGAGACTCCTGCGGAATGATATAAACTTTAGGAGTGGGCAGGTCGGCTTTCCGGGCAAGATCCTGTACAATGGAATAAAGTTCGGGGGCTTGACCGGGCGCTGCTTCACGGGCCTTGTACATACGAAGAACTATTTTGTCCGAATACCAGTAGCTTATAAAATTCATTCCCGCTGCAAAAACAAGCGCAATAATCAACCCCTGGCGTCCTCCCAAAATCTGGCCGATCAACAGAATAAACACTGTCATCACTGCAAGTAAAAACGTTGTTTTAATTTGATTGTTCATATTCTAAAATTTCCTTTCAAATCATGAATAGTCAGGAAACGAGTTTCCTGAAAATCATTACTATTATAATTTATCGGTTTCAAAAAAAAATATAATTCCATTTTCAAAAAATTCAAGCAACCGGATTTTCTAATAAAGAAAAGTAGTTAAAAATTAAAATGTTCCTGCGTCTATTTTTTGGCAAAGAAATTCCACCTGTTTCTGCATAGGGCCATTTTCTTGATAAGATCTATTGTGATAGTTTTCTGTTGGTGTACGATATTTTTGGCCACACTTTGTGCAAGCTTAAGATCAATGGGTTCCCCCAAAAGAAGTGATTTGGAAGAAACGCCGATAAGGCCGCTTTCAAGCTGTCTCACATTTTCCGTAAGTTCGCTCGCTAAATAATGGATCATGGCTTCTGGAAATTTAAAACCGTTAAGGGTTGCTTTTTTATGCAGAATCCTGACTCTTGTCTCGAAATCCGGAGGATCAATGCTTGAAATGAGACCGCAGGACAGACGTGATCTCAATTTATCATCGAGTTTCGGGATGTCTGCCGGAAGATAACAACTGGAAAAGATTATTTTCTTACCGGCTTCAAACAGGGTATCAAGGGTTAATGCAAGCTCGACCTGGGTGCGCTCCTTGCCCCTGAGATAATGAACGTCTTCAAGCAGCATGACGTCACATTGATTTCTGTATTTTTCCTTGAAGGCATTGATAGATCCGTGCTGATAAGCATAAATCATCTCATTGCTAAAGTCCTCTGCAGTTATATAAAAGACATTTTCTGAGGGATATTCGGACAAGATGTAATGCCCCACGGCCTGTGTAAGATGGCTTTTACCCATCCCGGTCTTTGACAATAAGAACAGAGAATTTTGGGAAGCATTCTTTCGTGAAGCCAGTGATAGGGAGGCGGAATAAGCAAAATCATTATTGCTTCCGACCACAAACTGGCCAAAGGTAAAGTCGCTTTTCAAAAAACGACCGTTGTGCGGACGCACATTGATATTGGGAAGCGGAAGCTGAAGATGATCATCTGATTTCGGCTGGGAGCGGGCGTTTTTCCCGGAAATTTCGATACAAAGCTTGCATGCTCTTCCCGAGACTCTTTTTATTTCTGACTCTATGAGGGCGCAATAATTTTCCAGAACCCGCTTTTTGGAAAAAAAATTGGGAGCAAAAAGGACAAAACCGTTTTCATCACAGCTCGCCGGTTGCAGCGGTTCAATCCACATCCTGAAGCTGTGAGCAGGAATCCCTGACTTTATTGAAGTTTTAACCTCGTTCCAAACCGTCTTCATAAAGATCTATATTCTTGAGTTATAACAAACAAATTAATCTGCTTTTTTAGAGGGAATAAATAGGGAAAAGACTAAATTATCCGATTTAGGAGTGTTATCTCAGATTATCAACATACCGACTGAACAGCGAAAAAATTGTATATTTTCTAACAGGTCAGCCTTTTTACGTCAAGCCGGATAAATCCGGTTTTTTATTTGTTTTATTAACAAGCGATTGTGGATTTGTATCTTATTGTCATAATTAATTTTCGATAAGACACATAAAAAATGTTTAGGATATCGACCCGACAGCAACGATTCGGTCTTTGCCGGTCCAACTGCTACGGTTTTATATCAAAGCAAAGCAGCGGGCAGAAATTGTTTGACAATCGGTTAAATATGATAAACTCGTAAAAAGTCCGATTTAGAGGGTCTCGTAAAAAGTTCAAATCAAGGCGTGAAAATTTCGTAATCATGAGGCGTACTTTTGGTACGTTGAATGATTGCGAGATGCAGCACAACGCAGAAGTCGGACTTTTTACGGATTAACTTGTTTGATCTGTATTGTTACTGGAAAGGATCGGGGTAAGGGAGTAATTGTAAGGCTTCTATAAATCGGTAATCATTCTGATTCTTTGATACGAACGATAAGTCAGAAATAATGACTGTTGCTGCAATGAATGCGTCAGCAATTAAAAGGCCGTGGCTTAAGCGATACTGTTTCAATAAGTCAATTGCTTTATCTGAAATTTGTTCATCCAGGCTGATGATATGAAACCTTTCTATAAACTGTTCCAGGGAGTGAAGTTCGTTTTTGTTCCTGCAGCCGATGATCAGTTCCATTTGCGTAACACTGCTGGCGGCAACGGAAAATTTTTGTTCAATCTGCTGCAGACAGTTTACAGCTTCATTAACGTTACGACCGGCATCAATGAGAATATCTGTATCGACAATTAGCATATCAACTTGTTCCGGCCCATTCTGTTTTACGCAGATTGCGAAGCCACGTACCACTGTCCTTCATATCTTCACGGTCTTTCCATATCCCAATGAATGGCTCACTAACAAGATCTGTTCGTCTGGATTGTTTTTCTTCCCGAGACCTCGTGTAACGTGTCTTTAGAAAGGCGATGAACTCAACAACCTGTCGCTGAGCCTCCGGCGGCAGATTTGATATGTCATTAACGATTTTTTCCTGTTCCATTTTTTTACCTCTATTTCATTGCCAGTTCCTCAAAGCGGTGCTTTTTGACAAATGCCTCTAAAAGCGCTTTAAGCATGTGGCGATCATTTTCCGGGAGTGTATCTATCTGTATAAACTGGTCAATTAGCTCTGCACCGATCTTTTTTGCAAGTTGCCCTTGTGTCAATCCTTTGTGTTTTCTTGCCTGTTTTAATTTTTCTGCCAAGTCATGCGATATTGTCGTATTTGTCGATTTATTTAACATAGTTTCCCTCCATTTTTTCAGTTTAGCTGTTTGATTTTGTCGGGGCAACTAAAAATATATTGAGAAATAATTATATTATGCTAATAAGTAAGTTAATTATGTCATATTAATTTGAGATTTTAAAGTCTAAAAGGGGATTTTTGGTAGAAAAAAGGCCATCAACTCAAACTCGGCAAAGTTGGGAAGTTGATGGCCTGGCGAAAGCTTCAAAGAGAGTATCCATGCCTGAGGCAGGTAAACCCTTTGAAACCGCTTTTTTTTCTATCGCATCTCCCTGAAAAAAGCAAGGGAGGTTTTATTGAACACAACCAGACTTGAAACTATAGATATTTTTAGAGGTGCGTTTTTTATGTGTATGGGCAGCGACTTAACCGAGATCCGTATCAGGAACAACGGCAAACGTATTGCCACCTTTCTGTTTACCGGTGCTGATCTGAACCGTCTTGACAAAGATTACATGAACGGCACGGCGCTTGTGAACCCGGTTCAGTTCCGGGAGTCGCTGAACCGTCTGCGGGACATCATGATTGAAAAGCTACGAACACACGATCCGGCTTCGTCACGCCCCAGACGTGACGAAGCCGCGACAAGGGGGAGAATGAGAAATGATAGAGAAAGAAACGATCGAGTCCATCAAGTTCGGCGTTGACCTGGTTGATTTGGTCAAGGCCAAAGGCATCCAACTCAAAAGAAACGGCAAGAGCTACTTTGGCTTGTGTCCCTTCCACAACGACAAACATCCATCCTTTAGCGTAAATCCTTCAAAGAATCTTTGGTAGTGTTTTGGCTGCGGTACCGGCGGCGATGTGATCCGTTTTGTCGAGCTTTTTGACCAGGTGGAGCTTAAAGAAGCGGTGGCCCGGTTATCGGTGACAGGTGACCAGTTATCGGTTGCTAAGAGAAAAACCCATACCAAAAAGCAATCACCCAAAGACACCGTTATCAGCCAAGCTCATGAAGCTGCTTAACCGTGTGATTGAATTTTACCACACCGCCTTTACCGAAGATCCTAGGGCAAAGGAATATCTTGCCAAGCGCGGCATTGCGAATAATATGGTCTTCTCTGATTTTAAACTCGGAAACATTATACTCCATAGGTAACTTTTTAATCAACATTAGGGCGGTTGGAGAATTTTTCTTTGATCGCCTTGTTGATTTTAGGTCAGAGAGACAGACTGTTATATTAATACTCCGAACTGTAAGAAGCATAATACGCAGAGTTTCGAGGCTTAAAAAATGTGATAAAAAACTATACCGATCTCCACAACTCATGCTGCAGTGGGCAAAGTTATGGGAATAGGCCTTGTGCGTGGCGTCAAAGCGGTGAACTTTGGCATGGTTTGTAAAATTATGTTATAATAGTTTTTGGTCCAAAGGCAACCTTACCGTAAAAGTGGCCCCTTTTATTTTGTTTCTTTTGGCTGAAATTGATCCGCCATGTACCTCCACGATCCGTTTGCATATATGCAGACCCAGCCCTGCCCCGCGCTCATCGCCGGACCGTGAAAGATCAACCTGGTAAAACCGTTTAAATATGTTCTCAAGGTCGCCCTCAGGAATGCCGATGCCGCTGTCACTGACTATTAACCCTGCTTCATGGGTATGTTCGATTAAGGACAGGGTTTCGAGATAATCGGCGGCATCTCTTTTGCGGGAAACCGCAACTTCAATC
>CAZIIV010000021.1:19902-26971 GCA_964539365.1 uncultured Desulfobacteraceae bacterium
CAGGGTTTCGAGATAATCGGCGGCATCTCTTTTGCGGGAAACCGCAACTTCAATCTCGCCCTTGACAGCGGAAAGCGGGTTTCTCAGTTCATGGGAAACATCTGCAGTGAACTGTCTGATTTCATCAAATGAACTCTCGATATTATCCAGCATAAAGTTAATGGTAAGCGTGAGATCTCTGATCTCGTCCTGACCCGGAGGCAGCGGAAGCCTTTCCGCAAGGTTCTGCGAGGTTATTCTTTTTGTAACAGAGGTTATGTTTCGTAAGATTTTCCTGGGTTTTTGCGCAATATACAGTCCACAGCAAATGCTCAGCAAAAAAACCACGGGAATTGCGCTGAATATGTTTTGAAGGGATGTCTCAAGAATTTTGTCATACTGCCTCGTGGGTGTTGCCATCTGAGCCACAAGCGGTCCCTGATCTTTAACGGTAAATTTTGTTTCATAAATGCGGTAGCGCTTTTTTTTTCTGTGATCTACGGTAACGGTGAAGTGTTCTTTTTCTTTAATGCCTTCAGATAAAATCCTTGAAAAATTGTCTGAATCACATAAAGTGACCCCGTCAGAAGTCATGACCCTGAAAAAAACCGGATAAAATTTTCGGTTAAACTTGTCATCGAAGTAGTCTGTGCATCCCTCTAACAGGTCATTTTCTTCATGGGTTTCCTTTATCAATTCTGCAGCCTCATCTATAAGTATCCTGTCTATCTGTTTTAAAAGGTTATGCTCAAGTCTGTAATAAAAAAACAAAGAAAGCATCAGTGAAATCACCAGAAGTGCAACCGTATAGAAAATGCTGAGCTTGACATCAAACCGTCTGAAAAAATTAACCTTGAGTTTTGATAACATAGCCTATTCCCCTGACCGTATGTATCAGTCGGGCTCGGAGTATACCTGACACTAAGAACGCTAAAGAAAAGAACAAAAATACTGCATGTGGAAGGAAGATAAAACATGCTTCACCAATGGAGGAAATGCAAATAAATTTCATCAACAGTCCATAATTATCCCAGGAATTAATAAAACACTTTGAATAAAAAAAACATACATCACACGGTGTTAATTCTTTTAGTCACAGCGGTATGCTTTACAGGTCTGTTCAATCACGATCTGTGGACTCCGGACGAGCCCAGAGTCGCTGCCATATCGCTGGAGATGGCGCGAAACGGAAACATTGTAATCCCACACCTGGCCGGACAGCCCTTTATTGAGAAACCTCCCCCTCATTTTCATATGGTTGGTTTCAGTGTGCAAACAAATCCTGATACAAAAGCACATCTCAAAGGAAAATATCTTTTTACTGGTATGGGCGGGAGGAACCATCCTGCTTCTTTCCCTTTCGGTTACAAAACGCAGCGTCTATCTGACTCCGGTCCTGCCCGCATTTGCCATCATGTGCTCTGCGGTCCTACACAAAGCCCTTCCGAAATGGTTTAAAGGCTATGTCGTCTCACTGCTGGTCTTTTGTGCCGCAATTATGGCTCTGCTGAGCATGTTGCCTGTAACGGACGCCCTGTGGATGAAACTGATTCCCGGTCGAGCGGCGGGATTTCTTCAAAAAGCGGGGACCGGTAATATCATTTCAGCTATGGGAGCCATCACATGTATCTTTATAATAATAAAACAGCGCAAAGGGTTTTCTGCTGTAACGAGCATTACGATGGCCACCGCTCTGCTTTGCATCAGTATTTTTGCAGGCCCTGTAAAAGCTATCGACCTGGAAAAAAGCATGCAGGAAACGCTCACCGAATTTCGCGCGCAAATTCCTGCCGAACAAAGATCGAGAGTGGCCGGTCTGGATTTTAGTGAAACCATGCGGGGGTATTTTTATTATTATTGCGACTGGTCCGTACCCCAGATAAAGGACCCGGACCGGCTGGGGAAAATTATGGCCGGTATTGATCTGCAGTATGACAGCATTATTGTCCCTGACAAAAAATTAGCGAAACTGGAGCAGCTAAAATTGCCTTACCGTATCATTGGCGAAAATCATCCCAGCAAAACGAACTGGAAACGAAAAATATATTGGGTAAAAGGAAATTGAAACAGACAGGAAACCTTGACCATGCGCAGTGAATTTTTACCATTTTCCCGGCCGTCCATCAGCCAAAAGGAAACAGATGCGGTCATCGAGGTCTTAACTTCGGGGTGGATAACCACCGGAGAGAAAAGTGCTCAATTCGAGCAAAAAATTTGCGACTATACGGGGTGCACCGGTGCCGTAGCGCTGTGTTCAGCGACCGGTGGAATGCACCTGTTGCTCAAAGCTTTAAACATCGGACCGGGTGATGAGGTCATTACCCCGTCAATGACCTGGGTGTCCACGGTAAACCTGATCGTTCTGGCCGGAGCCACGCCGGTATTCGTGGATATCGACAGGGAAACCCTGATGATGAAGGCCGAATCGCTGGAGGGGAAAATCACCCCGCGAACCCGGCTCATCATACCGGTTCACTTTGCCGGTGCCGCGGTCGACATGGATATCATCCGCAAAGCCGTATCCGAATATTCGGATCAGGACATTTTTATTGCCGAAGATGCCGCCCACGCCATCGGGACGGAGTATAAAGGTGAACATGTGGGCCGCAGGGCACGTCTATTTTTTCCTTCCATCCCATTAAAAATATGACCACCGGAGAAGGCGGAATGTTTTGTTCGGATGATGAGAAGCTTCTTAACCGGGTGCGACAATTAAAATTTCACGGCATGGGTGTGGATGCTTATGATCGACACACCCAAAGTCGGTCTCCCCAGGCCCAGGTACTGGAGCCCGGCTACAAGTACAATATGACCGACATCTCAGCGGTACTGGGGTTGGTGCAGTTGTCTCGAATTGAAGCGTTCAACCGGAAACGATCGGAACTGGCCTCACTGTACCTGGAAAAGATATCCGGAATTCATGAAATATTACCCCTTGCGATTCCATCCTATGAAATGAAACATTCCTGGCATCTGTTCATCGTCCGTCTGGATATCGATAAATCGGGAATGGATCGCGATGAATTCATGCACGAATTAAAAGAACGAAATATCGGTACGGGAATTCATTTCCGCGCCGTCCATCTCCAAAAATATTACACGGAGGCCATGCAAACCCGTCGGGGAATGCTGCCCGATACCGAATGGAACTCGGACAGGATATTATCATTGCCCCTGTTTCCGGACATGACTGAAAAGGATGTCGACTCGGTGATAGACGCCATAAAGGAGGTTTTGAGTTAACCCATATGACAACGGATATTTCCATTGTAATCCCGGTATTCAACGAAGAAGACAATCTGAAAGAGCTTCTGGACCGATGCATCGATGTCTGTAACAAGATGGATAAATCGTTTGAAATCATCCTGGTTGACGACGGGAGCACTGACCGGTCGGCGGACATCATCGCCCGGACGGCCCGGGAAAAATCCGGAAAGGTGATCGGCATATTTTTTAACCGCAATTACGGCCAGCATGCGGCGGTAACCGCCGGATTCAAAGAGTCCGGAGGCGATACGGTGATTACCCTGGATGCGGATCTTCAAAACCCGCCCGAAGAAATTCCAAAACTGGTCGAACAAATCGACAGCGGATACGACGTGGTGGGCAGTATCCGAACTCCCCGCGAAGACAGCCTTTTTCGAAGAGCGGCATCCGGCCTCGTCAACAAAATGGTGCAAAAATTCACCGGTGTGATGATGAACGATTACGGGTGCATGCTGCGGGCATATCGCCGACAGATCGTGGATGCCGTCCTGCAATGCCATGAACGGAGTTCCTTTATACCGGTGCTGGCCAACCGGTTTGCACGGAGCACCACGGAAATCCAGGTGGGACATGCCCGGCGTGCGGCCGGTGAATCCAAATACAGCTTATGGAAGCTGATCAATCTGCAATTTGACCTGTTGACCAGTATGACCACCTTTCCCCTGCGCCTGTTGAGCTTTTTAGGGATATTCATATCCGGCACCGGTTTTGCTTTAGGCGCTTTCATTATCATTATGAGGCTAATTTACGGTTCGGATTGGGCAGTAGGCGGTGTGTTCACCCTGTTCGCAATATTGTTTATTTTTATTGGAGCGCTTTTTGTGGGGATGGGTCTTCTGGGAGAATATCTGGGACGGGTTTATGACGACGTGCGGGCCCGTCCCCGATTTTTTATTCACCAGGTTATCGGCAGACAACAATCCAAATAATGTCAGCGGGTATCGGCCACATCATAGGCTATTTTGCTGTATCATTTATCTTTATAAAGGAGAGATTATGAAAACTGTTGTTTTAGCATACCACAATATCGGCTGTGCCGGTATCAACGCCTTATTGCAAAACGGGTTTGACATTCTCGCAGTATTTACTCACACTCAAGACCCCAACGAAACCATTTGGTTTGATTCCGTCGCCCAACTTGCCGCTGCGCACGGTATTCCCACTTTTGCTCCCGAAAATATCAACCATCCCATGTGGGTCCGAAAAATCAGGGAGTTGAAACCGGATATTATTTTTTCGTTTTATTACCGCAACATGGTCCGCAAGGACATTTTGAGCATACCACCCAAAGGCTGCCTGAACCTTCATGGGTCACTGCTTCCCAAGTACCGGGGCAGATGCCCCATCAACTGGGTGCTGCTAAACGGAACGCCGATTCAGCTTGTTGACGGAGGGAACCAGAAGCGCTGCTTTACGGATGTATCGGACGGCGTGGAATGCCTGTTCAGGATTATTGAGAATAAAGGCGAAAGATGTGACGGAAGAATTATTAATATCGGAAACCCCGATAGCGAGGCAAGCATCCGCGAACTGGCGGAAATACTTGTAGATAAATTTCAAAATCACCCCTACCGTCACCACTTTCCACCCTTTGCAGGCATAAGGGAAATCGAGAGCAAGGCTTTTTACGGTGAAGGGTATCAGGATGTGTGGCACAGGAAACCCTGTATTAAAAATGCAAAACAGCTTGTGGGTTGGAACGCGGTCAAGCCCCTTGAACAATCCGCGCAAGAAACCCTCGACTTTTTCCTAAAGCAGCATGTTAAAGAAAGCAACTCTCATTTGAGGATTGCCGTATGATACTGGGGCTCAGGATTGACGTGGACACGTTCCGGGGAACCCGCGATGGAATCCCGAGACTTAGGAAAATTCTCGGAAGGTACGGGATAAAGGCCACGTTTTACCTTACGGTGGGGCCTGATAATATGGGGCGTCACCTGTTCAGACTTTTGAAGCCCCAATTCATTGCCAAGATGGTTAGATGGTCAGCCCCTTGCCTTTACGGATGGGATATCGTCTTTAAAGGCGTGCTTTGGCCCGGCCCTCTTATTGGAAATAAACTGGGCAAAGCCATTGCAGTGCTTAAAGATGACGGTCATGAAATCGGCCTTCACGCTTGGGATCACCATGCCTGGCAGACACGCATCGAAAAGATGGATAAAACCGGGGTAAGGAAACATCTGAAAAAAGCCTCGGATACCCTGTTTGAAATAACAGGAGAAAGATCCGTGACATCAGCGGCTCCCGGATGGAAATCAACAGACACATCACTTGAGGTCAAAGAGGAGTTCGGCTTCTTATATAACAGTGACTGCAGAGGGGATTCGGTGTTTTTTCCTGTTGTCGGCGAAAAAGAGCTGTCTGTACCACAGGTTCCGGTTACCCTGCCCACCTATGACGAAATTATCGGAAGAAACGGGATTTGCCGGGATCGCTTTAACGACTTCATTCTTTCACTTTTAAGACCTGATAGGCTTAACGTTCTGACAATTCATGCAGAGGCGGAAGGCGGCCCCTGTGCATACATGTTCAGTGATTTTTTAGACAAAGCGCTGCATATGGGCATAACGGTTTTTCCTCTGGGAAAAATCATCGAACGCTTTTCTCCCCAAAATTGCAGCAGAGTTATCAAAAGGTTATTTCCCGGACGCGAGGGATGGCTGTCGGTTCAGAAAAAAACACCCGTGAGATTACATTATACAGCAAAAAAAGCTCGCTTTGCCGGATGGTTACAAGACTCAAAAATAGACTGCACAAAGTCGTGAGAAATGCGGGTTAGGTGCTATATTAAAAAATGCCGGATATGGGCCGGGGGGATGCCGATGACCTTGAATATTTCATTGCCTTGGGGGGTAACGGCTCTAACTTCCACAGATGTGGAATCCGGGGCCTTGCCGTACCCCGCACATATTGAGGCCGCCAGAATCATAATTTCTTTGCTGCCTCCATGCTTCATAAGAACGATGGGACCCGGAAAATTTTTTACTTTAATCAGGGTATCTAGAGACCGGTTATAATATTTTATTATCTTTTCATTATCCTTCCGGGTTCGCCCAATAATGATTTTAGTGTTTTTGCTCAGGCGAAGGTGTCGCCCGTGCTTTAAAAGATGAAGTTCTTCTTCGGTATAGGACTCCTGGTGGTCAAAAAGGTCCTTTAGCCGGGACGAATAGCTTTTGTCGGTTAGCAAGCAGCCGCCCGCAGGAGAAGGATAGCTGGTAATTCCAAATTCTTGGGCAAGTTCCATCTGAAGTTTTCTGGATCTTCCCGAGATGTCCAACAAGAGATCCCTGTTTACCAGCCCTTTTTTTTCCGGTATGGTTATGGGGAGCCTTTTTGCACTTAACGGGCGCAATATATAGCCATCAAACCCGGACTGCTTTTCCACGTAACGAAGAGACTGCTTATTCTGCGACATGGGGCGCTGGCCGAGAACTTCGCCGCTGAAAAGAAAGTCGAATTCGTTTTCATTCATTATCGTACCGGCCAGTCTGAACATTAACGCATGGCAGTCCATGCAAGGGTTCATGTATTTTCCATAACCGCAGTGAGGATTTTTCAGCATTTTTAGATAAACCGGGGTTATGTTTTTAACCCATAACCGAATTCCGGTTTGGATCGAGGCCTGGCGAGCCTTTTCAGATGAAAAGAACGGGGTTTCAAAAGTTGCCCATTCTACGATTATTCCCTGTTTTTGTAAAACCAGCGCTGACAGCATGCTGTCGAGGCCGCCAGAGCAAAGGCCCAAAGCGCGCACTTCATTTATAGATGAATTCATGATAAAGGAAAGTTCAGAAATAAACGCAAAAAGCGATTCACCGGT
>CAZIIV010000022.1:0-26734 GCA_964539365.1 uncultured Desulfobacteraceae bacterium
CAAGGCTTTCGCTCAAAAAATGAATAAGTTAATGGGTGAAAACCATTTTAACAAAGTTGAGCGATTTTTGGGAAAGAGATGGATTATTAAAAACCTGCGGTATTATTCAAACCTGAACAATTGTTTCCATTCCTCTCCCTGTTTTTTGAAAATAACTTCATTCTTGCCGATATGGGTTACCATAACCCTTTCCACAGATCCGCCTTCCCGAAGCACCTGACCGTTTATAACTGCAATTCGGCTTCCGGGATCACTGGACCAGGCAATGGCCTGCAGGTGAAGCCCGGACTCATGGGCATGTTTAACCGGTATGGACAATATTCGTCTGTTTTCCGAATGTTGCCCGGATGTTTCGGTTTTTGCTTTGGTGGTGTTGTCTTTTCCAATCAAATTCAGTCCGGCTGTTTTTTCTTTATCACGGCCTGAAGATTTTGGAACGATATTTTGGGTTTTGGTAACCGGCGCCGGTTCCTTTTCCCGCAGTTTGATAACGGGTGGGGATTGCTTGTTTGCTGTTTGGGTAAGCACTGCATTTTTTTCGTCATCGGTTTTGGGTAAGTTTTTTTTCTGAGACAAATTCCCATCGGCCATGTTTTTTCCGATAGGGCGTAACGGTTTTGTATGCTCGGTGTCCGTTTTTGTTGCCGGTGACGGTATAGATTCCCCGGAATTTCGGCCCACTACCAGGCCTCCGCCTGCGGCCAGAACGATGGCGGCAAAAATGACGAAAAACTGTCTTTTTACGCGCAGTTTATCCGTTATGCGCTTATGGACAATTTTTTGCGTATCTATTTCTTGCTGCCGGAATTGAATTTCATTTTTTTCCGGCAGCTCGCTTTCAATCTTTTTTAAGGCCTTTAATATAGAGCTCACACTGATAAACCAATCTTTCTATGTTAAGAACACCTCACGGAATATTCGAATCAGAACGCTTTGAAATATGAGGAATCTCCTTGAATTTTTTTTCATTGTAAAGGGCTATCTTTGTTGTGGATCCTACAACACCGTCCACATATATTCCGTATTTCCCCTGGATATGTTTTACCGCCTGCCGGGTGTTTTCATCATAAAACGGGCTGATTTCAACCGTTCTAAATCCAATATCCCGTAGCAGCATCTTTAAGGTTATGATGGAATCTTTTGGAGAATCCAGCGGGATGGCACCTTTTAAAGAGAGAAAATTTTTCCATGGGAGGTATGCTGTTCCTAACCAATATGGCTCTAAATCAGCCGGTTCCAACTCTATGGAAATATCCTTCTCTCCTCCTCTGAGCGTAATTTTTCCGTCATCTATTCTGCTAAGCGCTAGATATACGGTAGGACGGTCTCCGGGAAGACGGAATGCTAAAATGGCCGGCAGATTTAATTTTTTTACCGCGTTAAAATGACCGTTAATACGCCGGAGCAACAGACCGTTCTGCTCAGCGGCAAGCCGGAAAAAGGCGTAATCGTCACTCATGGCGTCAGGATGCCGACCCATCTCGGATTCAGCACCCCACAAATCCATGGCAATCTTAAGGGCCGCTTTTCTTGAATAAAAGCGGTCCATTTTTTCAAGTAAGGCTCCCAGCTCACGGACAGGTTCCCTAACGGTCCCCGGTTCGTCTAATGCGGGCGCTTTGGCCTGAGTCGTATCCGTTACCCTGGCCGGCGCATCGTCGGATACCTTTATCGGCACCTTATCCGTCGAATTAACAGGCATTCCGTCCTGCGCATTATTGATCCGTTTCTTCGGCGCCTCGTCCGGAACCTTGTCCGGTGAATCAACCGACTTTGAATCCGGTTCAGGGATTGGGGAAAAAGGGGTTTTTAAGTGCTCTGACCGGGTGACGTGCTGCGATGCGGAATGATCAGCCCTTGTGCTTTCCGGTGAACTGAATATCGCATTTTGATCAAGGAAGCCGGAGCGAAAAAGCATAACCGCGAAAATGCCTGTACACAATAAAAAGAAAACTAGAAGTATTCTTTTCCGGGTTTGAAGGCCACGGCGTTTCATGTCATCCCTGATGCCCAGCTCCCGGATGGCCGCCGTGGCTATCTTCCCGGAGATCATCTGCCGATCAAGAACGAACGCGGTCAACAGTGCCCGGTCACAAACGATGTTGATTAATCGGGGAATCCCTCTTGAATAATGATAGACAGATCGATAAGCGGCCCCGGAAAACTGAATGTCGGTATTGCGCGAAGCAATATGGATACGGTGTTGAATGTATTCTCGAACTTCTTTATAGGTCAACGGAACCAGTTGACATTTTAAGGTTATCCTCTGATCCAGCTGCCTGAGGTCATGAGAATCGAGTTTTTCTCCCAATTCGGGTTGACCCACAAGAATAATCTGAAGAAGCTTGTCTCTGGATGTTTCTAAATTTGACAACAATCTCAACTGTTCCAGAACCTCTGCGGTCAAGTTCTGTGCCTCGTCAATGATAAGGATGACATTTTTTCCCTGAGCTTTTTTTGCAATAACAAAAGAATTCAGTCTGTCGATCAGATCTTTGGTGTTATCCGCATCCGAGGCGATTCCGAATTCGTCATTGACGGCTTTGAGAAGTTGTATGGAATTAAGATTGGGATTAAATATGTAAGCAGCTATCGTATTGTTATCCAGATTTTCGAGAAACGCCCGGCAGAGTGTGGTCTTGCCGGTTCCTACCTCCCCGGTAATTTCTACAAAACCGTCACCTTGGATCATTGCATAGGTAAGATGCGCAAGGACCTCTTCATGGCTTTTACTCAAAAAGAGGTAGGCAGGATTCGGAACCAGCTTAAACGGTCTTTCTTTGAAACTAAAAAAGTTTTTATACATCTGCGCCGGCCTTCCCCCGGCAATTTATAGTCGGTTATGGTAAGATGAGCACTTAATATAAAATCAGCTAATAATTTTATAACTTGAAAATCGTTTAAATTAAAGATATTATCATTGAAATTTTTTTAAAGCAAACAATGATTTTTTTAATATCAGACCTCTTAAAAACGTTGACTTGAAAGATTCTTAGTTGCCAACATGCCGGTATATGAATATACAGCCTTGGATATAAAAGGGAAAACCGTCTCAGGCATAATTAATGCCGAAAGCGCCGGTAACGCCCGTCAGAAGTTGCGTGCATCCAGAAACTTTCCGGTCTCCATAAAAGAAGTACAGGATACCGCCTCAATAAAAACACCTTCGTCTGTTTCAATTATACGTTATTTTGCACGTGTCAAACCCCATGACGTTTCAATGATGACAAGACAACTGGCAACGTTAGTAGGCGCCGGATTCCCGCTTGTATCGGCTTTGGATACCTTAATACCACAAACCAGATCTCAAGTATTCAAAAAAACACTGTCAAAGATCAAGGACTCGATCGTGGAAGGAAACAGCTTTGCCCGATCTTTATCCTTGTATCCGGGAACGTTTTCCTCATTATATGTAAACATGGTCAGGGCCGGTGAGACGTCCGGAGCGCTTGAGATTGTTTTGGAACGGCTTGCCGATATTACCGAAAAACAACAGGCCTTGAAACATCGCATCAGATCCGCTTTGGCTTATCCGGTTTTAATGTCCCTTATCGGAGCACTTGTTCTATTTCTTCTTTTAACATTTATTGTTCCCAGTATAACCTCAATTTTTGCAGACATGGATCAGACCCTTCCTGCTCCGACGCTTTTTCTTATCGGTATGAGTAATTTTTTCAAAATATACTGGTGGATCATATTTATCCTGATCGGATTGATGCTGATAGCCTTTCGCATGATAAAAAAGACGGTGAAAGGTCATTATTTTTTTGATAAAATCAAGCTTTTGTTGCCCGGTTTTGGAATGTTAACCAAAAAGCTGGCTGTGGCCCGCTTTGCCAGGACACTGGGTTCGCTTCTTGAAAACGGGATCTCCATGTTGCCGGCACTTGGAATCGTAAAAAATATAGTTGAAAACGTTTTAATTTCCGATATCATTGAAGAAGCTTCACAAGAGGTCGGAAAAGGACAGGGATTGGCTTCGTCCTTGGCGGAAAGTAAAATATTCCCCGATCTTTCCATTCAGATGATTCAGGTGGGAGAACAAAGCGGAAAATTGGAAGCCATGTTGAACAAAATTGCTAATGTATTTGAAAATGAAGTGGAAACGAGCGTGATGAGCATGACATCACTCCTTGAACCCCTTATGATATTAATTATGGGCATTATTGTCGGTTTTATTGTCCTTTCCATATGCTTACCGATTTTTGAAATGAACCAGCTTGTCAGGTAACCGTAAGTAAGGATGGGGGAAAAATGAAGAATAAGATTTTTTTTAAACAATTAGACTGTCGTGGATTTACGCTTATTGAACTGATGGTTGTCATCGTAATATTGGGGATTCTCGCCGGGCTTATCGTACCCAGAATAATGGGACGGCCTGAGGAGGCAAAGCGGCTTAAAGCAAAGATGCAGATCGAGAGCCTGGAGACCGCCCTGAAATTATATAAACTCGATAACGGCATGTATCCGGATACCGAACAGGGTCTGCAGGCACTTATTGAGCAACCCGAAACCGGTATCGTCCCGAAGAATTGGCGCAAAAACGGCTATCTTGAAAAAGGAAGACTTCCCAAAGATCCTTGGGGGAACGAGTTTGTCTATCTTTCCCCGGGCACGCATGGCGATTATGACATTATTTCATATGGTGCGGATGGAGTCCCGGACGGAGAAGATAAAAACAGGGATATTAACAGCTGGGAAATCGAATAGTTTCCAGCGGGAAATAATTCATTTTTGCATTCATCAATTTTCCGGCTGAGTCGTGTACGGACACTCATGCATACTACCTATATTCTCACCAATTACCCATGACACTTATCTTCAGGAAAAACAACGGGTTCACTCTTATCGAGCTCATAGTGGTTATCTCCCTGATCAGCATTATGTTTTTTTTTGCCATTCCCCGAATCCCGGTTGGTGCTCTGTCGGACAATACCCGAAAAGTGTCACGATGGATTATGCTGAACGTATCTGCGTTAAAAGAAAAGGCGGTTCATGATCAAAAAAATTATGTTTTGCACGTGAGTCTGGATTCAAACCGGCTCTGGATAACCGGCGACATTGCATCAGACGAAGAGTTTGAAGAGGCGGCGGCAATCGGTTATAACCTGCCGGAAGATATAAAACTGATTGATGTTGAATATCCGGATAAAGAAAAAATCTCGGCTGGCCGGGCTGATATTTATTTTTATAAAAAGGGCTACTCGGACAAAGCAATTATTCATATTACAAATAACGATAATGAGGTCCTTTCTTTTCTCATCGAACCGTTTCTATCTCGTGCCCGTTTATATAATAAATATTTAGGATTTGAAGATTGAAAAAATATAAATAGAGGTCAGAAGACAGGATGCAAAAAACTAAAATCCGCAACTCGCAACCCGGGACTTGGAACCTGCAACCGGATTCCGGTTTTACGCTCCTCGAAATCATGGTGGCCCTTTCCATAATCGCCATTGTTCTGGTTAGTGTATACAAAATGCAGGCTCAAAGCATCTCCATGATCTATGCATCAAAGTTTTACGCAACCGCGCCCCTGCTGGCCCAATTAAAAATAGCTGAGGTGGAAATAGAAAATCCCGGGGAACAGACGGATGATTCAGGAGATTTCGGGGATGAATTTCCGGGTTACAAATGGAATGTCATTATAAATGATATTGAGTCGGAATCCCTGGGTAATATGGCTGAAAATTTAAAACAAATTAAGGTTAACATATCTTTTAACACCGATGAATTTACATACACACTGAGAACCTACAGATTTATGCAGGATTAAGAAATGTATAAAAAGGCTGGAAATAGTAGCAGTAATTCATTAACAAACATCCAGCAACCAGGAACAAGGAACCAGCATCCGGCATCCGGCATCCGGCATCCGGACCGCGGTTTTACCCTGCTTGAGATTCTGATTGCGATTTTTATTTTCTCTATCATTGTGACAACGATATTTGGTTCATATAATTCAGTATTTACCGGTGCCGAAGTCATGAATCAGGATGTTACCGCTTATGAAACGGCAAGAACCTGTCTGAATCGAATGACTTTTGACCTGGAATCGATCCATGTGTCTTTGTCCCCGCAATATTCTCCTCCGGATTTTAATGACCCGCCGGACCCGTATCGAATCGTTGGAAGCACCGATAATGTTCAAACGGTCTCCTTTCCCAAACTCAGATTTACTTCAACGGGGCATGTATCCTTCGGGGGAAAAACAGAAAGCCGCATCGCAGAGATCGTCTATTATGTTCAGGCTGCCGACAACGGGCATTACTTGCTGAGACGTGCGGACAACCTGTACCCTTATGAAGAATTTGAAGAAAATGCGAATGACCCCGTATTGTGCGAAAACCTTAAATCGCTGATAATCAAGTATTATGACCGGGAAGGGACAGAATACGAAATCTGGGACTCCGATGCAGAGGATTTCGGATATGCAAGCCCTTCGGCAATCGGTATAACACTTGAGTTGACCAGCGGTATGGATTATTCCCGATGGTTCAAAACCATGGTAAGACTGCCGGTCTATCGGGAAAAACAAAAATAAATAAAGAAAATTATGCCTGATAAAATATTAAGAAACAATCGGGGTATGGCTCTTCTTATTACTTTAACCATAATCACGGTGTTGATTGCGGTTGCCCTTGAAATGAACAGAAAAACCCGTTCAGTGGTCTTTTCCGCCGCTGCCGGCAGGGACCGTATTACCCTCTCGCATATGGCGTCATCCGGCATAGAAATTGCCAAAGCCATGCTGATAAGGGATAAAAACAATTCAAATCACGATTCGCTCCAGGAAGAATGGGCCGATCCCGAAAAAATCAGCGAAGTCCTCGAGGATATCCCCTTTGAAGATGGGGCCATCACGTTAACCATAACCGACGAACTCGGAAAAATTCAGATTAACAGCCTTGTTACATATCCCGAAGGTCAGGCTTTTAATGAATCCCAGAGGAATATGTGGTATCGATTTTTAACTCTTTTAATTTCTCAAAATGACTCGCTTGAAGACCTGGAACCGGATATGATCATTAACTCAGTAAAAGACTGGATAGATTCCGGAGATGACGAGGCGATCACCGGACTCAATGGGGCGGAATCAGACTATTACCAGGAGCTTGATCCTCCCTATGTCTGCCGAAACGGCCCGCTTATTCACATCGGAGAACTTGCTCTTATAAGAGGTGTTACGACGGAATATTTCCAGCTTGCCGGGGGGGTGTCGGGAATTTCCCGCTACATGACGGTTTTTGGTATGAGTGAAATGGACAACAATAATTTTACGTATGAAGGAAAAATAAATATCAATACTGCAGATCTTCCGGTACTTGCCGCCCTCCTCCCTTTGGAGAACCCGGAGCTTGCACAGGCAATTTACGACTACCGCCTGGAAACTTCTGACTCTGAATACATCCATGACCTTTCCGGCACGACCTGGTATAAGCAAGTACCGGGGTTGAGTGATGTTGAAATCGATCCCAAAATAATCACAACCGCCAGCGATTTTTTTCGGGTCGAGTCACTTGCAACATTACATGAAATAAAAATGAAAATAACCGCAATTGTAGAAAGGAAACAAAGCAAAAAAACCGGGAAATGGGCATGCAGGGTCCTGAGTCGGGAAACAGAATAGAAGGAAGCTAAGGCTTGACAATACGATCATAACATACTATAATTACACTTTTTTCAAAATTAGGAAAACCGATGAGAAGAAAAATCCTGGGCCTGGATATTCGACATGATGCCGTATCGGCTGTTTTATTAAAAAGTGGTATCAAGGGAACAGAAATAGAAGCCCATGCACATGTCCCCTTATCAAACCAGATATATATGGAAACGGTGTTAACGGCTTCCCTGGAAACGATCCTGGAAAAGATCGATATATCCGGTTCCGTCTGTGTGGCTTCCTTTCCTGCGAACGAAATATCTTACAGAAACATTCAAGTGCCGTTCAAAGGACAAAAAAAAATTAAAAAAATCCTTCCCTATGAACTCGAGCCCACCCTTCCGATTCCCATAAATGACCTGATAATAGATTTTTATATTTTAGACCTGCATGATATTGCCAATCGTCACAACATAGTTGCAGCGGTCATAGAAAAATCAAGATTTCAGGCATACTTGGACATACTTGGTTCGTTTAATATTGATCCTGAAATCGTTACCGTTGGCGGTTATCCCGCAGCGCTGTGTGCCGCCGGTTTTGTAAATATTAATGAGAACTGGCTGTTTGTCGATATAGATAATAACAAAAGCACCCTGTTTGTTATTTTATCCGGGAATGTTTGCCTGATACGTTCTTTCCCGATATGTTCGGATGCGCGTTCATTTGAGATCGAATCACTTTGCACCAACATATGGCACACCCTTTCGGCGTTGGAAGAGCTTCTGGGTGTGGATGTTACACCGGAGGGTGCATTTATTACCGGATGCGGACTTAATCATTCCGGTATTGATCAGGATATGGAACAGTGCCTTGGATTTCCTGTCAAACGCTCGGATTTTGTAAGCGATACAAACATTATAAAAGCGCATGCCGATGCACAGGTATGGAATCCCCATCAGATGGACAATTCCTTTTCATTAGCACTTATGGAAATCGAAGGGGTCAATGGTTTGAATTTCCGAAAAGGTCCTTTTGCTCCGAAAAAATTCTGGGAGGAACACAAAAGAAATTTGATTAAAACCGGCATCCTTGCCGGTCTGGTTCTTGCGATAGCATTTTTCAACGTGCTTCTTGATTCCTATTTTATGGGAAAAAACCTGACCCGGCTCAACGATCAGATAACCGATGTCTTCACTTCAACATTCCCTGATGTTAAAAAAATTGTCGATCCGCTTCAGCAGATGCAGATAAAGATACGGGAAGCCAGAAAAAACGCATTACTGCCCGGAATCAGCGACAAAAACATACGAGCCATCGATATTCTAAATGATATCAGCAGACTTATATCAAAAGACATAGATGTCGACTTTACCAGACTTGTTGTAGGTACGGAAAGCGCAGTGATTTCCGGGGATACGGATACGTTCAATTCTGTGGACAGCATCAAAAACAGCCTGGAGAAATCGGATCTTTTTCAAAAAATCATTATTAGTTCCGCCAACATCAACAAATCCGACAATCGGGTCCGTTTTAAGATAAAAATAAATTTGTAACCGAACATCAGGGGACAAAGGATGATTTAAATGGCAAAAAAACTGGCCAGACGTGAAAAATACTCACTTTATGCACTATCGGGTGTTATCTGTCTGTTTGTCATATTTCAATTTTTAGTGTTTCCGTCTTTGGACAAAAGGGAGCGCCTTAAAAGGACCCTCCAATCCAAAACAGACATATTGGAAAAGATGACAGCTCTTCAATCAGAACACAATACCCTTAAAAAGAGAAGTGAAGTGTCAAAATTGCATTTTGCAAAAAGGGACACCGGGTTTACCCTATTTTCTTTCCTGGACAAACTCACCGGAAAAGCCGGAATAAAAAACCATGTGACATATATGAAGCCTTCGACATCGGTTCAGAAAAACAGTCCGTTTAAGATATCTCAGGTGGAAATGAAGCTCCAGGGCTTAACTCTGCAACAGTTGACTTCTTACCTTTATATGGTTGAAACTTCGAAAAATATGGTAAATATAAAAAGGCTTTCCATTTCAAAAACAGGGAAGCAAGAGGATCTTATCGACGCGGTTCTACAGGTTGAAACCGCTGAAAAATAATTATGAATAATACCAGAAAAAGGTTGCTGTATTTCCTGTTTATTATAGGAGTAACAGCATTTTTCATTTACTATCTGTTTCCGTCGGATAAAATAAAAAAGTATATAACGGTTCAGGTTAACAAGACCTGTCCCGATATTACCATTGCAATTGATCACGTAACACCTGTGTTTCCCTTGGGGTTGGGATTATACAATGTAAATTTTTATCACACGCATGGTCCGTTATTCAGAACGGAACAGATAAAGCTCGCCCCCCGGCTGTTATCGCTTTTCCGTTCAAAGATCAAATTTTGTTTCAAAGGCAGCGCATATACCGGGATATTGGAAGGCAAGGGAGAATTTACTAAAAACACGCCGGAGGTTATGATTGACGGAAAACTGTCCGGCATCCGCGTAAAAGAAATATCCGCCATAAGAGATGTTATCGGACGGAATATAACAGGGGTACTTGACGGAGACTTTACGTATCGGAACAAAAAGGAATCGGGAAATGACCTGAAAGCCGAACTTATCATTTCAAACGGTCAATTAGAACTGGTAACTCCCCTATTACAACTGGATCGTCTTGATTTTAAAAAAATTACAGCCAAGTTGGTCCTGAAAAATATGAATCTTAACGTCAAAAAATGTATAATAAACGGGGATCAAATGGACGGCAGCATTTCAGGATCCGTCACTTTGAAAAACATCCCCGGGCAAAGTTATTTAAAGCTTTCGGGAACGATTAAGCCTCAGCCGTTATTCCTTGAAAAGCTGGGAAATGATTTTCCGGCAAATCTGCTGCCAAAAAAAATATTTGGTAAAAACGGGCTCCATATAAGGATTTACGGCACCTTGGACAATCCCCGTTTGTTTTTGAACTAACTGATAATTTGCCGTTCTATGTTTTGATGAACTCGTAAAAAGTCAAAATTGAGACGGCAAAGTAAAAAGTTCAAGTTCAAGGCGTCGCGAATTTCGTGGAATGAGGCGTACTTATGTACGCCGCAGTGAACACGAAATGAAGCGCAACGCAGAAATTGGACTTTTTACGAAGGCGTCATGTTTTAATTATGAAAAGATACTTTACTGCACTAAATATTTTTTTAATCGCAGTTGCTGTTTATTTTGCTGTAAAAGCATTTTATAAGGTTGCAACCGCCAACCTTAATGACACTCCTTCCCGGGAGATTACCACCCGACATGTCGTCTCTTCGGAAGATATCACCGTCCACCCCATATCTTACTACAGAGCAATAACAGATCGCAATCTTTTCAACTCAAAAAAGGACGCCGGACAACCTGCCGAAACCCTCGATATTGAAACCCTTGAGCCCACAGATCTCAAGCTAAAACTGCTGGGAACCGTTTCCGGCAATAGAAAAAAAGCCTATGCCGTTATAGAAGATACTGAAAAAAAGCACCAGGATCTGTACCGGATCGGGGATTCCATTCAAAACGCAACACTTAAAATGATCTTAAGAGAAAAAGTGATATTACGGGTTAACGGCAAAGACGAAATTCTGGGGATTGAGGAAGCCGGCGTCAGCCCGAAAACAAGCATTGTTTCAAACAGGGCCGGTATCGCTGCGTCACAGGCTATAACCTTAAAACGTTCCCGGATAGAATCAGCGGTTAAAGACGTAAACACTCTAATGAAACAGGTAAGAATACGGCCCCATTTTACAAACGGAAAACCGGACGGTTTGCGTTTAACGGGCGTAAGGCCGAATTCAATCTTCTATAATATGGGACTAAAAAGCGGGGATATCATCACCGGCGTTAATAATAACACTATCGAATCCGTGGACGACGTCCTCAAATTCTATCAAAGTTTGCAGTCATCTTCCCGTGTGACGCTTCAGGTAAAACGAAGAGGGCGTCCCAAGACAATTAATTATAATATTGAATAAATGGTAAATGTATGATAATAAAAAATTTTTAAAAAAACTTGCTGTAAAAAATAACATTTAGATACCATTAGTGAAAAGGAAAAGGCGGGTTATGGCAACTTCTCAATAAATCATGGATCCTACTGGTGATAAAATGTAATCTGTCTGGCTGTTTGAGCAGTTAAGGGTTATGCAATAAAGGATGGAATAATCGGTACTAAATGAAATCACACAGTAAAATCTCAAAGCTTATCAGATCTCTATTTGGCCTGTTTTTTTTGTTGCTCACCATGCACCTGACCACTGATGCGATCGCTCAGCTTTCCGGTAAAGCCGGACAGAATCTAAAAGCCGGCCCGGTTTCCAAAGGAAACAACGATTCGGAACGGTTCATTTCCATAGATTTCAACGATGTGGATCTTTCTGTCTTTATTAAATTTATCAGTGAATTGACCTCAAAAAATTTTGTTGTAGATCAACGGGTAAAAGGAAAAGTTACTATAATTTCACCCAGCAAAATTTCAGTCAAAGAAGCTTACAAGGTTTTTGAATCGGTTCTGGAAGTCCATGGATATACCACGGTGGAAGCCGGACAAATCGTTAAAATCGTTCCCTCTCCTGATGCACGATCAAAAAATATTGAAACCCGTATAAAAGAAGAGGCCGCTTCACCGGCGGACAGGGTTGTCACGCAACTCATCCCCTTGAAATTTGCAGACTGCAACGAAATAAAAAAACTTTTCGCTCCCCTGATTTCCAAAAGCAGCGTGATCCTGGCATATCCCCCCACGAACATGCTGATCGTAACCGATATCTATTCAAACATAAAACGGTTGCTTCGCATTTTGAAAGCCATCGATATAACCGGTATGGGAGAGGAACTTTCTGTAATACCGATGGAGTATGCTGATTCAACAAATTTTGTAAAAATTTTGGATTCTGTTTTCATAACAAAAACAAGGCGCAGAGCAGGGGATTCGGAAACTACAATCAAGTTCGTGGCCGATGAACGAACCAATACCATAATCGTCCTTGCCAGCGAAGTTGAAACCACAAGGATTAAAAGACTGATACACCTGTTGGACAGGGAAACTCCCCGAGGAAAAGAGAAGATCCGCGTCTATTATCTCGAAAATGCCAATGCCGAGGACCTGGCCAAGGTTCTTCAGGAACTGCCCACAAAAAAGGGAGGACCCCCCGAAGGGAGGGCAACCCCGTTCGTTTCGGACACAGCCAAAATAACCGCGGATAAAGCCACCAACAGCCTGATTATCATGGCGGGCAAAGAGGATTACATAGTTCTTGAAGATATCATTCAGAAACTGGATGTTCCCAGGGCCATGGTCTATATTGAGAGTCTTATCATGGAAGTCAACGTGGAAAAGGACTTTAATCTCGGGGTTCAATGGCAGGCAGGGGGCAAGACCTCGGTAGATAACAAAGATGCGGCTTTTGGCGGTGCATTCAGTCCGACAGGTAATACACTGAAATCTCCGTTAACCGGTGCCCCGGAGGGATTCTCCCTGGGCATATTCAGCGAACAGGTTACCATTGCAGGTATTACCTTTCCCAACCTTGGCGCGGTGGTACAGGCGTTTAAAAAAGACAAGGATGTCCATATACTTTCAACCCCTCAGATCCTGACCACAGACAATGAAGAGGCAACCATCACGGTGGGGAAAAATGTTCCGTATCAAACAAGAGCAGGCACTTCGGACGCAGATGTGGATTACAGTTATTATGAATATAAAGACGTGGGCATAACGTTGAAGATTACCCCCCAAATCAGCAAGGACCGGCTGGTTCGGCTTTATATTTCCGAAGAATCCACCAAACTGGACGAACTGGCAAGCACTGTGGATGAACGTCCGACAACTTTGAAACGCACCATCGAAACCACCGTGATTGTACAAGACAAAAGTACGTTGGTCATCGGCGGATTAATCGATGACAGCTTTACTAAAACAGAAATCAAGGTGCCCTGTCTGGGAGAGATCCCCTTGCTCAATTTCCTGTTCAAATCAATATCAAAAGCCGCTGACAAGACTAACCTTTTTGTATTTATTACCCCCCACGTCGTAAAACACCCTTCCGAGGCAGAAGAAATTTATAAAAAAAAGAAAGATCACATAGACCAGATTCAAGAAGGCAATATCAAAATGTACCAAAAAAGTTCGCCTTAAAAGGACCTTTGAAATCAAACAGACCGTCAAACAGCATGCAAAAACCTCTTACACAGATACTCAGGGAAACTTTCGGCGTTTCCCAACAAGATTTAAACGACGCCCAGAAGATAAAATCTGAAAAAGGAGGCCGTTTCGGAGAAATCCTGGTCGCAAAAAAAACCATTACCGAAACACAGCTCCTGGAAGCATTAAGCATCCAATACGGCATCCCTTTTTGGCCCGATCTTCCCCTTGACAGTTTCAAAACAGATTTTATTAGCCGGGTTCCGATTCAATTTCTAAAAAAATATGTCATGGTTCCTTTGATCAGCGACACCAAGGAATCGGATGTTGACAACAGCCTTCCTCAACTCGAACCGGAGAATGAGACAGAAACCCTTCCCCGTTCGGCTGCGGTCGTCGCCATAAATGATCCTGCCGGTATCCAGGCCCTTGATGACTTGATCCGGATTCTCGAACCGCACGATTTTAAACTGGTCCTTTCAACAAAGAATGCCATTCTTTTTGCTATAAATATTTCTTATGACCTCAACAGAGATTCCGCTGAACAGCTTGTCCAGAATATGGAAGAAGACAGCAGTGCCATTATCAGCGAGATCGAGGAAAAAGCGGATCTTCTGGATGACATCAGTGACGCACCCATCATAAAACTGGTGAACCATATTATTTCCCAGTCCGTAAAAGCACGCGCAAGCGATATCCATATGGAACCCTACCAGGACAGTTTCAAAGTGCGCTATCGGGTTGACGGTATTCTTTATGACCTGCTATCCCCTCCCAAATGGGTCCAGCCCGCTTTGATCTCCAGAATCAAGGTTATGGCAAAGATGAACATCGCGGAAAAACGTCTTCCCCAGGACGGTCGTTTGGACGTAAAAATCGGCAATCAGGAGATTGATGTTCGGGTCTCCACCATTCCGACTGCTTTTGGGGAGCGTTTGGTGCTCAGGCTTCTTGACAAATCAGGTTCTTTGATTTCGCTTTCGGATCTGGGGCTTCCCTCGGACAAGCTCGATCAGCTTGAAAACCTTGTCAGATCCCCGAACGGCATCATACTTGTTACCGGTCCCACGGGCAGCGGTAAGACAACGACCCTCTATGCAATTTTATCATCCATCAATAAACCCGACATAAATATTATTACCATCGAAGACCCGGTAGAATACCAGCTCAAAGGAATCAGCCAGATACAGGTCAATCCAAAAATAAACTTAACCTTTGCCAGCGGACTGAGATCCATTGTCAGACAGGACCCGGACGTTATTCTGGTCGGCGAAATACGGGATCGGGAAACAGCGGAAATAGCGGTTCAGTCGGCACTGACAGGACATCTTGTTTTTTCCACACTTCATACAAACGATTCTGCAAGCGCTATTACCCGCCTTGTTGATATCGGCGTCGAACCCTTTTTAATTTCATCATCGGTCTTAGCCGTGATTGCCCAGAGACTTATCCGGGTTCTTTGCAAAGATTGCAAACAGCCTTTTACACCCGACAAGTCGGCTCTGGAAAGCATAGGAATTGTACCGGATCAACTCCACGAAGCTACCATCTACCGGGCGGAGGGATGTGAAAACTGTTTTCATACGGGATACAGGGGACGTAACGGAATTTTTGAAACAATGCTCATGGACTCCAGTTTAAAAAGCCTGATACTTACAACCTATGATTCAGGCCGGATAAAGGATGCGGCGCTGAATCTGAATATGATTACTCTTCGCCAGGACGGCATACAAAAAGTTTTAAGGGGTATTTCCACAATAGAAGAGGTCATACGGGTTACGCAGCAGTGACGGTTTCGTAAAAAGTCCAACTTCTGCGTTGTGCTGCATTTCGTAATCATTCAACGTACGAAAAGTACGCCTCATGATTACAAAATTTGCACGCCTTGAATTTGAACTTTTTACGAAACCGTCTAAATCAGACTTTTTACGAAGCCATCAACAGTAAACAATGATTAAAAAAGCCTATATTATTATTTTTTTTATAATTCTATGCATGTATTGCAGTACTTGTTTTGCCGGACACAAGGCAACCCTTACAAAAAGCTATAACCCGCAATTGGAAACAATGGAAAAACAGACAGGCCCTGTTTCTTATCCGATGAAATTTTACAGAAATTACATTTCAGGCGCTGACGGCAACCGTTGCCCCATGTATCCCTCATGTTCACAATATTGTATGGAGGCGTTTAAAAAACACGGCGCTTTTTTGGGCTGGATTATGTGCAGCGACCGACTGACGCGTTGCGGCAGAGACGAGACAAGAGTATCGCCTCCGATCTTGATAAACGGTGAAAAGCTCAGCTTTGATCCGGTATACAATAACGATTTCTGGTGGCACTAGCCGACGATATAGATCAAGATCTTAACATTTATGTCAAGTTTTTGGAATCGCATATGATTACCGCTTGTTACTATGGGATACCGGATACTGGTCTCTGGATCCTGGATGAAAAAGCAAATAGGTTTTTTATGTTTATCCAGCATCGAGCATCCAGAAACCAGCATCGCTTCGCTTCAAACAACAGATTTCTATTTTCCTCAACCCATCGGTTTGAGGTGGAGCTTCGCGGTTAATTATGAATATCCGAACCAATGGCTTTGTTTGTCTATTTTTTATTTTCTTTATCATATTTTTTCTGCTTATCCCCTTTTCTCAGTGTATTGCGGGTTCCGTGATTGAGCCGGATCTCAAATCTTCTATTATAATAAATCCGGACAAGCAGTTTAATTTTGCAGAATACTATTTTTCCAACAAAGACTATTTAATGGCGGTGGCCGAATACAATCGGTTTATCTATTTCTTTCCGGAAGATCAGAGGGTAGCGACGGCAATGTACCGGATCGGCATGTCCTATTACCTTGGCGGGCATTTCAAAGAGGCCGTAAATTCTTTCAGGGCCGTAATCGATCGATATGTTGATACCGAACTTTCTATAAAATCATATTTTATGATCAGTGAAGCCCATGTCAAACAATACGCGTTCGGCCTTGCGGTTATCAATCTCAAAAATCTGATTACGATCAGCCATGATCAAGAGGTAAGAGATGAAGCATATTACAGAATGGGATGGATCTACATTGAAACGGCTTCATGGGAAGAAGCACGGCGCAATTTCTCAAAAATAAGCACCAAAAACAAAAATAAGTACCGACTTGAACGACTGACCGGTGAACTGAACAAGGAAAGCTCCATCCCCGGAAAAAACCCCGACCTGGCAGGGTTTTTGTCCATAATTCCCGGTGCGGGATATCTTTACTGTGAGAGATACCAGGATGCGCTGATCGCTTTTTTGCTTAACGGCGGTCTGATATATGCTGCGTATGAGTCTTTTGATGACGATAACAATGCACTTGGCGGAGTTATTGCTTTTGTTGAATTCGGTTTCTACGCCGGGAATATATACGGTGCCATAACCAGTGCACACAAATACAATCGGAAACAAACCGGCCGATTTATCGAAACATTGAAGCATAATACTAAAATTAACCTGTCGGCGGATGTTAAAAACAAGGGGGTTTGTCTTGCCTTTGAATTTATTTTCTAACCCTTACATGAAGCATTTTAGCCTGCAGAGAATCATTTGAGATTTCTATTTTTAGAACCTTTCTTCGGTGGGTCACACAAAGATTTTGCCCAGGGTCTGGTTTCACACTCTCGACACAAAATCGACCTGGTTACCCTGCCCGCCCGTTTCTGGAAGTGGCGAATGCGGGGAGCCGCCTTATACTTTGCAAAAAAAATCCCTTGTCCTAAGGACTATCATGGATTGATCACCACAGATCTCATGAGTCTCTCGGACCTTACATCGCTTTGGAGGCACTCTCCTCTTCCCTCACTGGTCTATTTCCACGAAAATCAGATGACTTACCCGCTGGCTCCCGGCGAACACATGGATGTTCAGTTTGGTTTTACCGACATCACCACCGCATTGGCAGCGGATCAGGTTCTTTTTAATTCTCATACCCATTTTAATGCTTTTTTTGAAAAGCTTCCCGATTTTTTAAACTTAATGCCCGAATACCGGCCCAAATGGGTGATCGATGAAATACGCAATAAAGCCGATGTTCTCTATCCGGGATGCCGTTTTCCGGCCCACGAAGAGTGGGCCCGTCCCACACCGCCGAAGGACTTGCCCCCGCTGATCATTTGGAATCACCGATGGGAGTTTGATAAAAATCCCAAGGATTTTTTTGATGCGCTGGATGCGGTTCTGGAACGGGGACTGAATTTTCGCCTTGCGCTGCTCGGAGAAAACTTTCAGATAGTCCCAAAAGAATTTATCGCAGCCAGAGAACGGTACCAGAACCGGGTGATCTGGTACGGTTATGAAGCATCCAGAGAAAAATACCGGGAATGGCTTGTTCGGGGGACAATCCTCATCAGTACCGCAAAGCAGGAAAACTTCGGTATCTCTGTGATAGAAGCGATCCGTTACGGGTGTATCCCTCTTTTGCCCAACCGGCTTTCATACCCGGAAATTATCCCGATGGCTTTCCATGATGATTTTCTCTATCAAGACCGGAATGAGCTGGTTGAAAAACTCTGCTTTTTTATTTTAAATTATCCGAAATTCCAGATCACCTGCCAAAATCTTTCCGCAGCCATGGGACGTTTTGCCTGGCAAAATCTGATTGGTCGATATGATGAGACATTGGAGAGGCTGGCACTAACGGTAAAATCAGCCAATCCGAATATTTTATAGGATTTTGTCTTGACACCTTCGATATTTTTGTAGTACGGAATTTTTCGCCGCAAATAAAAAGGAAGAAAGATTGAGCATTAAAATAAACATAATATCGCTATGTTGGTGGTGGCGGGTTTTATAGTGAACCTGCCTGCACACATTTAATTTTTTAGAATTAGTAAGAGCTGTGGGTAAGGAGAGACTTCCCATGGCTTTTTTATTTTGCAAATAGGCCATGGGGAGTTCTCCATGGTTTTTTTTAACTGGAAAGGAGGAAATAATATGAAACAGACCAAGGTGTTTTTAGATGAAAGTGAAATGCCCAGGCAATGGTATAACATAGTGGCGGACCTGCCCACTCCAATGAGTCCGCCACTCCATCCGGGAACAGGACAACCCGTAGGGCCGGATGATCTGGCTCCGGTTTTTCCGATGAATTTGATCGAGCAAGAGGTATCGACCGAGCGCTGGATTGACATACCTGAACCGGTTCTGGATAAGTTATGCCTGTGGCGCCCCTCCCCCTTATACCGGGCATGGAATTTTGAAAAACTGCTGGATGCCCCGGTTAAAATTTATTACAAAAACGAAGGGGTAAGCCCTCCGGGTTCCCACAAGCCCAACACCGCAGTTGCTCAAGCCTATTACAATAAAGCTTTCGGTATAAAACGCCTGTCAACGGAAACCGGAGCCGGACAGTGGGGAAGTGCGTTGAGCATGGCCTGCCAGATGTTCGGCCTCGAATGCCGGGTCTTTATGGTAAAAATAAGCTATGAACAAAAGCCCTATCGCCGGCTCATGATGATGACGTGGGGTGCGGACTGTATCCCGAGCCCAAGTAATATAACGCAAGCGGGAAGAAAAATTCTTGAAGAACATCCGGATTCACCCGGAAGTCTTGGAATAGCAATCAGTGAAGCCATAGAAGATGCGGTGGGCGACAAAGAGGCTCGCTATTCTCTGGGCAGCGTATTAAACCATGTTCTGTTGCATCAAACCATTGTTGGTCTGGAAGCGCAAAAACAATTAGAAAAAATTGGTGATTACCCGGATATCGTTATGGGGTGTGCCGGCGGCGGGAGCAATTTTGCAGGCCTGTGTCTTCCTTTTGTTCGAGATAAAATCCATGGCAAGCAAACTTCCATTGTTGCCGCAGAGCCAACGTCATGTCCGACCATGACACGCGGCCCTTTTGCCTATGATTTCGGCGATACGGCAATGACCACCCCTTTGCTCCCCATGCATACTCTGGGACATGGCTTTGTGCCGGCCCCTATACATGCCGGAGGATTAAGATATCACGGAATGGCTCCTATTTTGAGCCACTTGCTGAAAGAGAAAATTATTGAAGCCCGGGCCTTGGACCAGATAGAAACATTTACGGCCGGTATTAACTGGGCCCGCACCGAAGGTTTTATCCCGGCACCGGAAACCAATCACGTGATCGCAGCAGTTGTTCAGGAAGCACAAAAAGCCAAAGAAGAAGGCAAAGAAAAAACAATTCTGTTTAACTGGAGCGGCCATGGGATTGTGGACCTTGCAGCCTATGATGCGTTCCTTTCGGGTAAACTGAAAAAATACGAACTTCCGGAAGAAGAACTTCAAAAAGCGCTGGAAAGTATTGCAGGACTCCCAAAACCCTAGTGCAAACCGGAATGGAGTCGGAAACAAAGGATAAGAACTCAGGGGCTTCCGCCCCTATTGGCCTCCGGCCCCGCTTCCGGCTCGTAGAGCCTACAGCTCGGAGAGAGGGTAGGGCCTACGCCCCGGAGGGAATAATGGAATACTGGAATATTGGAAAAATGGGTTTAACGGAAATTGCTTGACCTACAAAAGATGGAAATCAGATGTCCGAAACTTGGGGGACAGGTTACCGTTGCTTACTGCCTGAAAGAAGCCGGAGCACTGCCGTGTTCTCGCATTATTCATTGCTGGCACCCGTATTTTCCTGTGGAGGAGTATCTCCGTAATCGGTTGACACCTGAGGATTGGGAGCGCTGTTTCAATCAAAGCCCAAAAGAGAAAATTTCGACTCTGATTGAACTCATCGAAGCCGCCAAAAACAAACCGGATAAATGAATCACGGGGTATGCTGAAAACTAATGATATGGTTTTTCAACGCAACGGACAGTTACGGAAGGAGGGTATATGAGGTATCATCACTTTTTCAAACACTTATTTCTGGTAGTTTTCATTATGATCATCGGAGTTTCTCTGTCGTTGGTAAGATCACCTGCCGCATACGGTTATGATTTGCCGTCAGTGAATTTGGGATTTACGACTTTTCTGGACGGCGGACCCCCTGCCGGTCCCGGGTTTTACTTTACGGAATATGTGCAGTACTGGACTTCGGATGACTTCAAGGACGACGACGGGCATGATGGAACTTTGTTTCCGATTTCTGATCCCGACCTGGATGCTTGGATCAGCCTGTCCCAATTTATCTATCAGTCGGACACACCAGTACTTTTTGGCGGAAAATGGGGCCTCGACATAATTGTACCCTATGTTTCGCTGGATCTGGATTTTAGTGGTTCTATTGAGCCCATTAGCGATAACGGTTCGGGACTCGGCGACATTCTCGTTGGGCCATTTCTGCAATGGGACCCCATCATGGGCAAAAACGGGCCCATCTTCATGCACCGCATCGAGTTCCAGTTGATTTTTCCAACTGGAAAGTACGACGACGATCACACACTCAATCCGGGCAGCAATTTTTTCTCCTTTAACCCGTACTGGGCGGCAACCCTGTTTATTACCCCGAAATGGACGGCTTCCTGGCGGTTGCACTACCTCTGGAACGATAAAAACGATGACCCCATTGAGGAAGTTCCCCCTGTTTCCCCATTCTTCGGCGCAGACGACACCCAGGCCGGGCAGGCCATTCACCTGAACTTTGCAACAGCCTATGAGGTACTGCCAAAGCGCCTGCGGTTGGGAATAAACGGCTATTACCTCAAGCAGATCACGGATACCGAGGTGGACGGCAGGGATATATCAGATCGGGAAGAACAGGTATTTGCCATCGGTCCGGGCGGGGTATACCATTTTTCCCAGGACAATCACCTTTTCGTTAACACCTATTTCGAAACATCGGCGGAAAATCGTCCGGAAGGCTTTCGGTTGAACATCCGGTGGGTGCATCATTTTTAGATTGGGATTAACACACCCGGATAGGGGGGGTAAATCAAGGCCATTGGCAAATGCTGATCTTTGTCTATTGACAAACCGCAGCTCCGAAGCCCTTTTTTTAGGTGTCAGGTGTCAGGGGGAAATGAGGGGACCCATAGCAATTATATTGACGTGGAGGATCTTGAGGTCTGTAAAAATTCGTATGTTGAATGGACTGGAGAAAACATTGGGGCGAAAATTCCCAGAGCGAGAACAGCTGTCAGTTAGTTTGGGAAACGGTAGTGTATGGCGTAAATGATGAATCGTTCCCTCAGGGCTGCATGCCTCCTGAACCCTGAAACCTGACACCAATAGGCATGGCAATCTTAGCAAACAACAGTCTTGGTTTACACCCGGTCAAGGAGACTTTACTAAGGAATTTCATCATATCCTTTAACCAGAACCTCCCTGGGTTTGGCGCCGTCCGAAGGGCCTACGATTCCTTCTTTCTCCATTACCTCAATAATTCGGGCTGCCCGGTTGTAACCGATGCGCAAATGGCGCTGAATCATGGATATGGATGCCTGCCTTGATTTTGTAATGAGTGCCACGGCATCATCATATCTGTCATCATACTCCAGGGTATCGGAGTCATCTTCTTCCTTTGGCGGTGATTGAACGACGGCCGTATTGTATTCCGGCGTCTTTTGAGCTTTCAAAAATTCAGTGATCCTGGACAGCTCTGCTTCTGATATGAACGCCCCGTGAATTCGCTGGAGCTTTGCCGTTCCCGGAGGAAGAAAAAGCATATCCCCGTTCCCCAGAAGGTTTTCAGCCCCACTACTATCGATGATAGTCCTGGAATCAGTCCTTGAAGAAACCTGGAAAGTAAGACGAGTCGGAAAATTAGCCTTGATAATTCCGGTCAAAACATCAACAGACGGCCTTTGGGTGGCAAGTATCAAATGAATACCCGCAGCCCTGGCCATCTGGGCAAGGCGTGTCAACGCAACCTCCACGTCCCGTGATGCCGCCAACATAAGATCGGCAAGCTCGTCGATGATAACAACAATATACGGCAGTTTTTTCAAAACTTCGCCGGGTTTGGTTGTATTTTCCTGATCTGCCTTCTGGTTATACTGCCGTATGTTTCTTGCTTTCTGTTCCGACAGCAACTCATATCTTGTTTCCATTTCTCGCACCGTCCAGAAAAGGGCATTGGTTGCTTTTCTTACATCTATTACCACAGGAGTAATAAGATGGGGAATCCCATCATAATTTGACAGCTCGATTCTTTTTGGATCGATCATAATCAGCTTTACTTCATCGGGCGTGGATTTGTATAACAGGCTGCAAATCATGGCATTTAAGGCCACGCTCTTACCGGTTCCGGTGGCGCCGGCAATTAAAAGATGCGGCATTTTGTCCAGCTCCGCCACCACAGGATCTCCGACGATGTTTTTGCCGAGACAGATCGTAAGCTTTGATTTTGATTTTTCGAAAACACTTGAGGCGGCAATTCCTTTGAATTTTACAAGCTCTCTAACGGGATTGGGGAGTTCAATTCCAATCACTGCCTTTCCGGGAATCGGTGCTACGATCCTTATACTTGTGGCACGAAGTGCCAAAGCAAGGTCGTCGGTCAGGTTCACTATCTTATTAATTTTTACCCCCGGAGCCGGTTCATATTCATAGGTGGTAATGACAGGACCGGGCCATACGGCCACCACTTTTCCCTTGACACTGAAATCGTCAAGTTTTTTTTCAAGGAGTTTTGACTGCATCCTCAAATTTTCCTCATCAGCAGAAGAAGGCTTTTCCTTGGAATCATCCAAAAGATTTATAGAAGGCAGTCTAAATCCGGGTTCGGAACGCATGAAGTCGAACACTTCCTGTCGAGGAACCGGAGCTTCTTTTATAGATCTGGGTCGGGGAGCTTTTATTTTTATTTCCTGATTTTTTTCAACAGCATGTTCTTTTTTTATTTTTGAACTTTTTTTTGATTTTTTCCTTCGTTCTTTCCATTTGATAAACAACGTATGTAATTGATCCGCCGAAAAAACAATGGATCGCCAGGAGCGTTTTGAAAAATTTGTCAGTGAAAAACCGGTGGCCAGAATCAAACCGATAATCCATAAGAGGACCAGTATAATTACGCCACCGACTACATTGGAATATTTTATCAAAAATGATTTTAAGAAAATTCCGATAATTCCTCCGGAAGAAAATTTATTCCCGAACAAAATAATATGATCGCCATGTATGGCCAGCAGACTTCCGGTGGTTATAACCAGGAGAATTCCACCGGTAATGGTAAAAACAATTGCTCTGGAAGGGTGATCTCGAAAAAAGTGAATACTGGTCAGAAGGAGCAGAACCGGAACCCAGAATGCGCCAAGACCGAACGGTCCGATTAGGATTCCGGCCAGATGGGCTCCCAAGAGCCCGAAGAAGTTGTGAATATGGCCTGAGGAAGTGGCATGGTTAATTGAAGGATCTGCCGGACTGTACGACAAAAGGCTGATCAATGTAAAAATCACTAAAAAAAATAGTGATATTCCAATAATCTCTTTACGCATGCTTTTTTCTTAAATTTCCAATATAAAAGGAAGTATAACCGGATGGCGGCTTATGGTAAAGGAAAAAAATTTCCTAAGAGCAATCTGCATTTTTGACCGGATTTTATTGACCCGATCAGGAACTACAGAACCGACTTCTTCCACGATCTCGAGTATGATGCACTTTGCATCTTCCAGAAGATGGCCGGTTTCCGTTTCAAACACAAAGCCGTGGGAAACAATGTCAGGACCGTGTAGCACAATTCCCGTCTCTTCATCAAAAACCATGGTAACGACCACCAAGCCGTCTTCGGATAACCTGCGTCTCTCTTTGAGCACACTTCGCCCGACATCTCCAATACCTTTACCGTCTATAAATACCCGACCTGTTAATATATTTTCTCGGACTCTGCAACCATCTTCATCAAATTCAACAACCTGACCATTTTCAACAACAAAAATATTTTCCTTTGAAATACCAACTTGCTCGGCCAAATGAGCATGAAGAATCAGATGTCGGTATTCTCCGTGGATCGGAATAAAATATTTGGGCCGGGTCAGGTCTATCATCAGCTTTAATTCTTCCTGAAAAGCATGGCCCGATACATGGATCTCGGATATTTTCTCATAAATAACATCGGCCCCTCGCCGATAAAGATTATTAATAATTTTGGTAATCGCCTTTTCATTTCCCGGTATAAATTTCGAGGAAAAAATTACCGTATCCTCTTCTTTAATCTTTATCTGCTTATGGACGTCCGCCGCCATGCGAGCCAGGGCCGCCATAGGTTCTCCCTGACTCCCGGTCGTTATAATTACAATCCGGTCATCCGGAAACTCATGGAGCTGTCTAACCTCCACCTCCATGTTCTCGGGAATAGTTATATATCCAAGCTCTTTTGCTATATTTACAGTGGTTTCTATGCTTCTTCCATTGAAAATAACTTTACGGTCCATTGCCCGGGCAATATCGATGACCTGCTGAATACGGGTAATATTGGAAGCAAAAAGGCCCACAATAATCCGCCCTTTTCTCCCTGAACAGACTTTTGCCAGTGTTTCACCGACCTCCTGATCAGAGATTGTATATCCTTCCTTTTCAACATTTGTGGAGTCCGACAGCAGGGCGAGGACCCCCTGGTCGCCACATCGGGCAAACTTACTGACGTCGGTTATCATTCCGCCAACGGAAGTATGGCCAATTTTAAAATCTCCGGTATGAACAACGAGTCCAAGAGGCGTTTGTATTGCAATTCCTACCCCGTCCACAGCACTGTGACAGACCCGGATAAATTCGAGTTCAAAAGGCCTCAAATTAAGTTTTCCCCCCGGAAAAATTTCATGTAATAGAACGGAAGAAGAGAACGTATGGTTTTCCAGTTTATTTCGGACAACTCCCAGCGTAAAAGGAGTCCCAAAAATCGGAGCGTTAATATCTTTTAGCAAAAAAGGGAGTGCTCCAATATGGTCTTCGTGAGCATGGGTTAACACAATCCCCGAAATTTTGGACTGAATTTGTTTTAAATAGCTCATATCGGGGATTACGTAATCGACACCCAACATATAGTCTTCGGGGAACATCAGGCCGGCATCAATAATAAAAGCTGAATCGGAATGTTCAAAGACCATCATGTTCAGGCCTATTTCTCCCAGCCCGCCCAGTGGTATTATTTTTAGCATAATATTTCGTTCTTTTTGCTTTTTTCATAGGACTCCACCATGATATTTCTAACTTTTTCCATAAGATCGTCCTTAGTTTTCCGGGTATAATCTAATGTGTTAACCGGTTTTTTTATTTCGAGAACAACATTTCCAGGTTTAACAAGGATCTGTTTTTTTTGCATGATCGACCATGTTCCATGAATGATCACCGGAATGATCGGAACACCGGAATCGACCGCCAAAACAAATCCGCCCTTTTTAAATGATTGTATGCTCTGATTCTGACTGCGCGTACCTTCGGGAAAGATGATCACGGACGTACCATTTCTTATTATTTCCGCGGCATTATTCAAGCTTTGTATGGCACCCTTTCGATCAAAACGATCAATACTGATATAACCGGCCCTTTTCATGGCATAACCGAAAATGGGTATCTTAAAAAGTTCGGCTTTTGCGATCCATCTGAACTGAACCGGAAGATAAGCCTGAAGAACGGGGATATCAAAATTGCTCACATGGTTTGGCATGTAAATAAAAGATCCGGCACGATTCAGGTTGGAAAGGCCTTTAACCGTGACTTTGATATTACTTGCGGCAAGAATACATTTTGCCCAGATTCTTCCGACCTTGTACGGCGTTTCACCTCCTGTACTGACAAACGAGGTTAATATGGCCATAACAGCAAAAAAACCCGTCAAAATTACCAGCCCAAAAATAATAAAAAGGGTTCGTATCACAAGTTAGTTCGCTTCGCTCACAATTGGAATGTTGGAATAATGGAACACTGGAATATTGCGTTCTGGGAAAATGGAAAGTTGTGTTATTGTAAAATTCCTATTGACGGAAATTAAATATAGGGATGTCATCTTCTTTAAATCATCATTCCAATATTCCATCATTCCAATATTCCATGTCCGAGTTAAAAATATAAGTCTAAAAA
>CAZIIV010000023.1:0-3646 GCA_964539365.1 uncultured Desulfobacteraceae bacterium
ATGGTTGAAGAGTTTTACCAAACAATCATTTAAAAAATTAGGAAAGATATCCAAAGCATTTAAGCATCCATCGACACCTGAGGCCGAACAAAAAGAAAAATTGAAAAATAAAATATTTGGCGGTATGATAGGCGGTATGGTACAGAAACAGCAGTTAAGGGGATACTCCCTGAAAATGCCGGACACCCCGGGTTCCCGCCGGATGATGGGAAATTCCAGGTCCGGGGCAATATCTATTTGTTTCTTTGCATGCGGAAAAATGGAAGGGCTGGAGATTCGTTATGCCAACTGAGCCGACGAGCGCCGTTCGTGCCACATCCCAACCGGCAAAGTTTTCACTGGCGGCGAACTACGATCCGGAACTGGTCGGGGCGCTCGCCGCATACCCGGTCGATGAAGTTTACGGAAAGTTCCCCACCGACGGTGTCAGCGGCGGCCGTCCCCGCTACCTGGCGACACCGCTCTCGGAAGCGGACCTGCGGTCTTACATCAGCCTGCTCGATGGTCATGGCATTGCCTTCAATTATCTTCTGAACGGCGCCTGTTTCGGCAACCGCGAATGGACACGCCCCTGGCAGAAACGGGTGACGATTCTGCTGACTAAACTGGGCGATCTGGGCGTGCGCCGGGTCACCGTATCCACGCCGTTTCTTCTGGAACTGGTCAAACGCCGTTTCCCCGAGTTTAAGGTAAGAGTTGGGATTTATGCCCAGGTGGACACGCCCCGGCGCGCCCGCTTCTGGGAAGAGCTCGGGGCGGATGACATCACGCTGGAGAGCTTCTCGATCAACCGGGACTTCCGCCGCCTTGCGGCTATCCGCCGGTCGGTCCGTTGCGGTCTCCAGCTGATTGCGAATCACGTCTGCCTCCTGAACTGTCCGCTGCAAACCTATCATCAGAATGGTTTCGCACATGCATCTGACGACACCGGCACGTTCTTTATCGACTACTGCTTCCTGCGCTGTTCGCGGTTGCGTTTGACGGATCCGTCGCAGTTCATCAAAACGGCCTGGATCCGGCCGGAGGACCTCGCCGTCTATGAAGCGATGGGGTACACGACATTCAAGCTTCTGGAACGGGGAATTCCGTCGGCGGAACTGCTGCGGCGCGTCAAAGCCTACAGCGAGAGGCGGTTTTCCGGTAATTTGGCCGAATTGCTACTGTCGTATGGCTTCAGGGAACCCATCCGCAAGGAATCGTTCTGGACTCTGCGCCACTTCTGGAAGCCGCGGCAGGCGAATCCGCTGCGACTGAAAGCGCTGCTTGACCTGGCGCGCCTGCAAGGCATGATTTCGCCGATTTCGGAGTGTCCGATCCGGGTGGATGCGCGGCAGATTCCGGAGAATTTTTTGGAAGGTTTTCGCGACCGTGACTGCGCCCTTACGGACTGCCGGGCTTGCGGCTATTGCGAGCGGATTGCCGCACAGGCCGTTTGGATCTCGCCCGAGTACCGCACCGAGGTGTTGAGAAAATATGCGGAAATGGAGGACATCATGGAAACGGGAGGGCTCTGGGGTGTTTGACTCGCGCGCCACGGCAACGGAGTTTCTGGACCGGCCGGACTGTGATCCGGCCCTGGCCGCCGCCAGTTACCGGTTCATGGAGACGGTCAATTGTTGCTTCGGCGGCATCCGGATGGTCCGGCGTTTTCTGGCCACCGAAACTGCGGGGCGCCATAACGGTGCCCCCTTGCGCATCCTCGACATCGGTTCGGGAAGTTGCGACATCCCGCTTGCGGTGAGCCGGTGGGCGGGCGCGAACGGCATCCCTGTGCACTTCACCTGTCTGGAAAAGGCCGGCCACGCGGTTGACATTGCGCGCGGGCAGCTTGCCCGGGCGGGTAATCCGCCGGTGCAACTGCTTCAGGAGGACGCCTTCACCCACCAACCGGCAGAACCGTATGATTGTGCCGTGGCCTCCATGTGCTTCCATCATTTCAGCGATGCGCAGATCCTCACGCTGCTGCGGAGGCTGAACGGTTTCGTGCTCGACAGCGTGCTGATTAACGATCTCCGGCGCTCGCCTCTGGCGTATCTGGCGGCAAGATTGCTGCTGACTGCCATGCCGTCAGGGGTAGGGCATGACGCGCTGCTCTCCATCCGGCGCGGTTTCAAAATCTGTGAACTGAGCACCCTGTTGAAGCAACTCGACAGCGTCACGGTTTCCGTAGAGCCGACCCCCTGGTTTCGGGTTGCCGCCATCATCCGGTTCAAACCAGGAGGGAACTCGTGAAGATCATCCTCAGAGGTCTGGGCACCGCCACCCCCCCGTTCTATATAAGGCAGGAGGAGGCCTACGAATACTTCACCACGAATTTCATCCTGAAACCCGCCGAACAGGATCTGTATCGCCGCATTCTTCTGGACGGCAAAATCAAAGGCCGTTATCTGGGCATGGATGCCAAGACGGATGCCCTCGAACCTGACCCCGACCGCCGGCTGGCGCGTTTTCTCAAGTTCGGTCGTACCACAGCTGTCGCAGCCGCACGCCGCGCGCTGACGGAGGCCGGCGTGGAAACCGATGAGATCGCCGGTCTGATCGTCAACACCTGCACCGGCTACCTCTGCCCGGGACTTTCCTCGTATATCGCCGCAGACTTGGGGCTCAGGACTTCGATCAGTTTCGGGGACTTGATGGGGATGGGGTGCGGCGCGGCGATTCCGAATCTCGAAGCCGCCGCCGGCATGCTGGCCCGCAACGGGGAAGGCCCGGTTCTCAGCATCGCCGTAGAGATCTGCACGGCCACAATTTTCCCCAGTCATGAGCCGGAACTGGTTGTGAGCAATTCCATTTTCAGCGATGGTGCCGCAGCCGCCGTGCTCGACCTGGCGCCGCATAACCGCCCTGACGGTTTGGCGCGCATGGTGGACTTTGCGACGGGCCTGTTTCCCAAGTACCGTGAGGATCTGTGTTACCGGACGGAAGGTGGCCGCCTGCGGAACCATCTGAGCAGACGGGTGCCGGTTATCGGCGCGCACACAGGGACGGAGGTGGCGACCCGGCTTCTGGCCCGGCATGGCCTCTCCCGAAACGACATTGCCTGGTGGGCGGTCCATCCGGGCGGCACGGTCGTGCTGGCCCAAGTCGCCAAGGAACTGGAACTTGCCGATGAGGCCCTGCGCTTTTCCTACACCGTTTTCGAGAACTATGGCAATATGTCGTCACCTTCCGTTCTGTTTGTCTTGAGGAAGATCCTGGACAGCAACCGGCCACAACCCGGCCAAAAAGGGATGCTCCTCGCATTCGGCGCCGGCTTCTCAGCCTTCGCGGCGCTCATGGAATTTGGGTCCGCTTGAAAAAAATAAAGTCACGTCTACCTTATTTTTTATGTGGGTAGCCGTTTTTGTCGAAATAGACATCTTTAAATCCAAACATATATTTGTGGTTTGGTTGCCTTAAGTGCCACTGGTTTTTGTGATTGAACCCTATAAGTTTGTTCATTGAAGCAACGTCCATCATCCATCCCTGGTTGCCCTTTTCAAGAAAAAACGGCGTCATCTGTCTTCTTTCAATATATCCTGTAAATCCGTCCGTGAATATCGGCTCGAGATCGTATCCGATTTCGATCCTTACCTGTTTTCCGGATGGGTCTATGAGAAAAAGCACACCTTTGGCGCCGCTGGTTGTGCGACCCACTCCATATTCT
>CAZIIV010000023.1:3746-26563 GCA_964539365.1 uncultured Desulfobacteraceae bacterium
TCCATATTCTCCGGGCTTTGTTTCAGCACAACGGTCATAATATGAATATCCATATCCCTCAAGAGCGCACCGCTGAGTTGTATCATATGGTTTTTTTCGGCTTTTGAAAGGAGAGCTGCCTGATCGACAACGAACATTATGCCGGTACTTTTTTTGGAGCGGTCATTATTTCCGGTGCATGCCTGGAACAAAGCGACAGAAAAAAGAAAAACAGCGGTTAATATTACCGTCTTTCCGGTAAATATTTTATATTTAATTTTCATATCCATCTTTAACAAGAAAATGATTGATTTATTTTGGAACATAAATGATGTCACCTGTCAAGAGGATGTTTATCTAAAAGAACTGGTATGTTATATTCATCTTCACCCGGTTAAATTTTCCGGCGGAAACCCTATTATATAGGGCAAATCAATTGCGGGCAGGTCTGGTTAAAAAGAGCTTAAGGTTGTCCGGACGCCGAACAGATATTAAAACACTTGCCGAGAAAGTGTTTGAAAAGTACACTGTTTCTATAGGTTGCGCATATCACACAAAAACTTTTGAAATTAATCCGGCGTGAATTCCAGGAAAAAACGTTTGGCATGGCCTATCTGTAATTAATTGATATTGTCAAATGGTTTGGCTGTTTTTTTGAAGAGTATCTTGGCAGTAAAGGCCGGTAGTGATATAAACGAAAGGGGGGCTTATGCCAAAAAAACCAAAAACCCGTAAACAAGGAGAACCCGTTGAGGCCAAAGCCGAAAAGCTGATGGATGAACGGCAACCTGTTGATGAATATATTGACAAGGTAACTCAAAAGATTATCGACCTTGAAAGTGACTTGTTCAAGCTTAGCGGATATACACAGCATATACAATCGCCATTAGTTGCTTCATCTTTTGAGACGAATCTCGAAGCTTTGTTGAAAATGATAAAACATGTAAAAAAAGGAACACGGTTCGTAGTTAAGGAAGAATAGTTGGTTTTCAAGTCTACACAAGATGACAGCGAATCGACCGGCATCTTCGTGCCGCATTTTCACCCCGGATGAACAAAAGTTCCGGCCGGTCCGGGATAATTTAAACCGGCACCGGAGAAATACATTCCACAGGAGCTGCTATGCTTAAAGTAAAAGACATCATGACAAAAAATCCGATCACCGTCTCGCCGGAGACGGAGATTGTCCATGCAGCAAAGATTCTTCTTGAAAACCGCATCAACGGTGTCCCGGTAACGGACGAAACGGGAAAATTAGTGGGAATCCTTTGCCAGGCTGACCTGATTGTGCAACAGAAAAAACTTCCCGTGCCTTCTTTTTTCACATTTCTGGATGGATTAATTCCTCTGACCTCCATGAAACAGTTCGAAAGGCAATTTCAGAAAATCGCGGCGATCACCGTGGCCCAGGCCATGACGCCAAACCCCGCTTCCGTCAGGCCCGATACGGAAATTGAGGGACTGGCCGCCCTCATGGTTGACAATAATTTTCATACCATTCCGGTGGTAGATGAGGGGACGCTTGTGGGAATCGTGGGAAAAGAAGATATTTTGAGAACCCTCATACCCGTATCAGAAGCATAAAAACCCGGATTTTAAGTAAGCGGGCTAAGAAACTTATTACATTACATGACCCAAAAATTGAATGTAATACCCTAAACAAGCGAAAGTCGAGGAGGAGGATAATGACCGCCCGATTTAAATCATTGGCGCTGATTCTCTTGACCATATTTGTGGTCGCGAGCATTCCGGAATCCAATGCGCAAAATAAAATTCCGAAAAAAAAGCCTCGCAATGAAGCCAAGGATAAAGAGGTGAATCTGAAAAACGTACTTCCATTGAATGAATGGTCCAAAACGGAACACGTTCTGAAAAGCGGAGATTTGGAACTTCGATATTCGGCAAATACCGGAGTCCTCCCGGTTAATATCGGAAACGGAGACCCTGAATGCCGAATTTTTTTTATCAATTATGAGGTGGAGCATAAAAAAAAGGCCTCCCGGCCGCTGGTGTTTGTATTTAATGGAGGCCCGGGCGCATCATCGGCCTATCTTCATCTTGCCGCCCTGGGGCCGAAACGCATTATGCTGAACGAGAACGGAAGTTTTCCGGCACCCCCCGGTCGTTTGAGCCATAATATTCACACATGGCTGAGGTTTACGGATCTCGTTTTCATAGATCCGGTGGGCACGGGATACAGTCGGTGCCTTCCTTCGAAATGCAGCCCTGAAAAGAAAGACGCGGAAGCCAAAGTCTGGGGGGTTCGTGAGGATTTGATATCCCTTGCAAAATTCATTCGTCTTTATCTTACCCGAACCCACCGCTGGTTATCCCCGAAATTCATTGCGGGGGAGAGTTACGGTGGTTTTCGTGTAGGGGCGCTTTCGGATTTGCTGCAATCAGAGTATGGCATCGCACTGAACGGCGTGGTTCTGGTTTCACCTGCACTGGAGTTCGGTCTCTTGAGAGGAGATGATTACAGCTTGCTGCCCTGGATAGTAAATATTCCTTCGTACAATGCAACGGCCCGTTATCATGGTAAGGCTGAGGGAGGCATTTCAGGAAAAGAGAACCTGCGCATTGTTTTAAAAGATGTCGAGAGCTTTGCGCTTAACGAGCTACTACCAGCTCTGGCCATGGGGGACACGGGAGCACTTCATGGTCGACTGAGCGCGTATATTGGTATTTCGACTGATCGGGTTGCTCGAATGAAAGCCAGAATCCCTTCCTGTCTGTATGTTAAAGCGCTTTTACGGGACGCGGGTCGTTTAATCAGCCTTTATGATGGCAGTTTTGCCGCAATCGACCCGGATCCCCCAAGTCCTTTGCCATCGAAAGAAGATCCTTTGCTGATTCAGCTGAACACGCTCCTTACGGCGGGTATGAACAGCTATGTTCGTGAACAGCTCAAATTTGAAACGGATATATCCTATGAGGTTTTGAACAAAGAAGTGTCGAAAAAATGGAATTGGAAGTCAGGCCTGAAACGGGAACAGGGTTTTGTCGGCGTGGCCGAGAGCCTGAAAAGCAGTATGAGTATGAATAAAGACCTCAAGGCATTTATCGCCCACGGGGTTTTCGATCTCGTCACCCCTTATTTCGGCTCCGTAGTTGTAACAAGGCAAATGTCACTGGACCCTTCCATTACTGCGAATCTCACTCTGAAGGTTTATGAAGGGGGACACATGTTCTACACTTACGGTCCGAGCCGAGAGGCGTTCTTTGAAGATGCAAGACGGTTTTTTCAGCAGGCCGCGACTCGGACTTCACCGTAACTGCCGATCGCTTCCGCTCTGATATCGTGTGAACATCGGCAATGCAAAACTTACACTTTACCTCCATAGCTTTCAATAAGGATAACTCAATGGCATCAAAAGAAATCAATGAGGTGGGTGTCACTGACATAAAAATATCATTGGATCAGCCTAACCGCTGTTCCGGCGATATTGATTTTAGTCATGATGGCGACGACCTTACCTCCTTTGGTATCATAGTCAAAATTACTATACACCCGTGTACCGATTACCGCATCCGCTCCTAACAAATACGCTTGTTTTTTTAACTTGAAAAGCGCACGTTCCATACATTCCCTATTGTCTTTTGCGGCGATTTCTTTTTCAACCTCACGATCATCTTTGGAAAGGGCTGTATTATATTTATATTCCTGAGCGGAAATGACACTCATATACTTACCAATCCTTTTTACTTCGACAGCGTCGGTTGTTGTTACGATAATGTGTTTCGTATCCTCTTCGGCAATCACTTTTAATTCTTTTTCAATGTATTCTCTTTCCTTTATTTTTTCGTGTTCTTCCTGTTTTGCTTTATGTTTTTTTTCTTTTTTCTCTTGCTTCACTGCTTTGGCGCAACTTTCACAGTAAGTAACAAGTTCTATGGTTTCGGCTTGAGATTTTTCAACCTCTTGATTACATCTTGCGCATTTTATAGTCGCCATCATGTTTCTCCCTTTAAAGATTTATTATCTTAGAATAATGAGACTAAATGCCATTTCAATTGGCACAAATTATCCCGTAAATACGACAGGTTCGTTCAGATCAAAAAAATAATCCTAATTTAAGCTATAATATGGAAAGAATTAATACAAACTATATTTCAGCTTCGTATAGACAACAAGCAAAAAAAGCTGTTTTTCCCTGGCATGCCTTTAGGTTTCTTTATTCTAAGGAACTTTCATCCTCTCTTGCTTTCTTCCCATAACTGACAGAAAGAGGCGTTTTCATCAAAACCACAGGTCTTTGATACGGCCCATTTCAGGGATAACGGTGAGATGAGCGTCGTCACAAAAGCCATTAGAGCGAGCGCAGAAAACTGATTTTTTGTTAACAGCGGCTCGTTTATTACGCCAAACAAATGGGTCAAAGCGCGAATTGTGAATTAATATCTGCCCTCGTGTTATTCCGTTGTAAAATATGAACAAATCGTGCTAAAGAACCTCTCATATGATTGCACTTAATTCCGTCATTAAAAAATTCGGTACAGTTACGGCGGTCGATAACATAACGTGCCGCATCGAAAAAGGCGAATATTTCGCTTTGCTCGGTCCGAACGGTGCCGGCAAAACAACGGTCGTTCGCATGCTCCTCGACTTTATCAAACCGACTTCGGGCAGCATCACCATCGACGGAATACCCGTTTCCGACCCCAAAGCCCGAAAACGGGTCGGATATCTGGCCGAACATCACATGATCCCCTATTATCTTTCCGGGCTTGAATATCTGCGGCGGCACGCTTCTTTAATCGGGTTGGCCGGAAAAGATGCGCTGATGGAAATGGACCGGGTGTTGGAGGTGGTTTCCATGAAAGGCAGGGAAAAGGAAAAATCGGCCGCGTATTCCAAGGGTATGAAGCAGCGAATCGGCCTCGCAGCGGCACTGCTCGGACAGCCCAAAGTGTTGATACTCGATGAGCCGGTGACAGGTCTCGATCCGATCGGTATCCGGGGTGTGAGAAATATTCTTGAGAACCTGCGTGACGACGGGGTTACCGTGTTGCTGAATTCACATTTCCTTTCGGAAGTGGAAAGGACATGCCGGACGCTGGCAATAATGAACAACGGAAAAATCCTGGTCAAGGATTCGATTCGTTCGATAATAGAGGACGACCAGACCCTGGAGGATGTTTTTATAAAATACGCACAAAAAGAAAAATGAATCGTTTTTTAAAAATTACCGGCTACACCATTCGCGACCAGATGCGGCACAAAAGCTTTTATGTTTTGCTGGGGCTTTGCCTTGTATTCGTTTTGATGATTCGCGGATGTTACAGCGGCCAATATGTGGTCAACGGTCGACAGTTGGACAACATTACGGTTGCGTGGTATGTTTCAAAAATTGTTTTCCAGGTCATAGGGTCCGGTATGTTCCTGATCGTCATCCTGCTATCCATGAAAATATTCAGCAGAGACCATGAAGACGGAAGCCTGGTATTGTTTCTTTCCAGGCCGGTTTTCAGGCAACAATACATTCTCGGCAGGATCGCCGGCACATGGTTTTTGTGCCTGGTTTTCATGTTTATTCTTCACGCCGCGATTTTTCTGACGGTGCGGGTAAAAACCGGCGTCACCATTCCCGGGTATTTAACCGCATCGCTGGTATGTTCGGTCAATCTTCTCTTTGTTGCGGTTTCGGTGTGCTTTTTGTCTCTTTATCTGCCGGATTTCATCAGCGCGGTTTTTACTGTGGGAATTTTATTCGTCGGCTATATTTCCGACGGCGGGTATCAGATCCTAAACAGCGAAATTTTAAAGACAGCGGTTCCTTCGGCTGCAGCCTCGCCCCCTGCCCTCTGGAGAATTTTATACCCGAAAGTTTACATGGTGCAGGCCTACGCCGATTCGATTATCAGCCACAGCGGTTTCAACAAAATGGGACCCATTCACCCGGTTCTGAATGTCTCCTTTTTCATCATTCTGATAACCACGCTAATTCTTGCGGTTTTTAACAAAAAAGAAATTTAGCTCGAATAGTTCACCGAAAATCAGACAAAAGCGAGGATGAGAAATATGGTTTGAATATCATGCAGTCTGCATGTTATGTGTTTTTTAATGTCCGGACGAAACTCATTAAAAGAGAGTTGAAAGTCTCCTTTTTTTGAAATGGTTAATTTAACGATATTTTTGCGGTTGATCGGTCTTATGAAGATAACATGGTTTGAATATCTCCCATATCCATTCTGTCAAACTGTATCATGAATCTGATCAACTCATAACAATCCTGCTCATCGGTATTACTTTTCAATATCAGCATCGTTTGAATAGCATCTTGACCGATACTTTGTAATTTTACCAAAACGTCGAACAACCCTCGGTATTCCTCTGTTTTCAGTTGGAATAAAGATTTGCTGAAACTCAAAAATTCCTGGTAATCATCGAACCCGGCCAACTTGGGTTGAACCAGGGAAGTTTCGAATGAATTCGTTAATATTTCTTGTTTTTCAATCATTTTTTTAACCTCAAACGCATAACTATTTTATTATCTCAAAAACAACCCTGTCAGAAAAAGGCCTCTTCACGGAACACCCCCTATGGACAAGATTATTGCTGATTCTATTTTTCCGATGCAGCAGAAGCAAATTTCGGAATATTTGTGAGAATGGAAGAATTCTGAAAAGAAAGGTCACAATATACGCGAAAAAAGGTCCGCATAGTGTTTTTATTGATTGCAGACTTCATACTATAATCGCTGCTTTTAAAATTTGCAAGAAAAATCTTAAAAAGGTATAATTGATAAATTTACCGCTTTGGTTTTTCAAAACTTTAAATTAGGGAATAAATCACCAGTGACATAAATTTGATGGTCTCGCAAAGAGTCCCAAAGCACCTTTTTTTGTCATTCCGGCGAAAGCCGGAATCCAGTCTTTTCAGGCAGTTGCAGACCATCTGGACTCCGGTTTTCACCGGAGTGACGTCTTTTTACGAATGCATCAAATTTGACGGGCTGAATTTAGGACTGAAGCGGTGGCCCGGGTAACCCCGTGGACCTGGTGTGCTTGACTTTTACAACCACAGAGTTATCATGCATTAAGGGTATAGACCCGAATCAAAAAAACCAAAAACCGGGTCATGAGCTGACCATATGAGAGAACGTGGCGATTTTTAAAAACAATCTTCAATAATATTGGTATGATGGCAGGCATTGACAGAAAAACCGCATCTTGAAGTTAAACCTGGTTTGGGGTGGAACTAAATAACACAATATCCGGTGTAAGGAGGGTAGATGCAATGAAAGTCGTCGCTTTTAATGGAAGTGCACGTAAAGACGGTAATACAGCAATTCTCATCAATAATGTTTTACGAGAACTTGAAAAACAAGGGATCGAAACCGAGCTGATTCAGCTTGCCGGCAAGAAAATACACGGATGTGTTGCCTGCATGAAATGCTGGGAGAATAAAGATCAGCGGTGTTCAGTGACCAATGACGTGTTAAATTCATGCATCGAAAAAATGATTGAAGCCGACGGTATTATTCTCGGATCGCCCACATATTTTGCTAATGTTTCTACGGAGATGAAAGCATTGATTGACAGAGCCGGCATGACCAGTCTCGCCAACGACAGTATGTTCAGGCGCAAGGTCGGTGCAGCGGTTGTTGCCGTTCGCCGCGGAGGGAGCATCCACGCATTCAATTCCATAAATCATTTCTTTTTTATCGGGCAGATGATTGTCCCGGGTTCCATATATTGGAACATGGGTATCGGCCTGGATAAGGGGGATGTGAAAGAAGACCAGGAAGGTCTTGATACCATGAAAGTTCTGGGCGAAAATATGGCCTGGCTGTTGAAGAAGATCCACGGCTGATGATAAACGACGGTATAAATATTAGAAATGGTCTCAAAACCTCCCCTCAGGCCCAATTTCTCAAACCCCCGGATCTTTTACATTTTATCACCGGTTGCCTCCATAAGTTATTGAGAGGTTACGTCGTTGCGGGGAAATAAATGCTGAGCCGGATTACCAGAAGAGAGATCTTAAAAAAGATTACCCGTTATCTAACGGCATTTTTACTTATGCCTTTTTTCTTTCTCGGGAAGGCCATGGCCGAAAAGGCGGACGGCACAAACGGGAGGAGGGAGCGCCAGATGAACTTACCCAAACCCAGATTGACCGGAGCCGTCTCCGTGGAGCAGGCCATTAAACATCGTAGAACCATTCGCTCATATCTGTCAAAACCATTAACCCTGGAGCAGCTCTCACAGATTTTTTGGGCTGCACAGGGCATCACCGAGGATAGGGGCTACAAACGGTCGGCCCCGTCCGGTGGGGCGTTATACCCTATGGATATTTATGCGATAGTGGGTAATAACGGCGTCCAGGGACTAAAGGCGGGTATCTATCATTATGATCCTCATAAACATTCTGCAATGTTGATTACGGAAGGGGACTTGAGAGAGGATGTGGCCAGAACAGCGCTTTCACAGATGTGGATGGCCGGCGCCCCCCTAAATCTGGTGATCACGTCAGAATATCGCCGGATTACGAGCAAGTACGGAACCAGAGGAAAAAGGTATGCGATGATCGAGGCCGGTCATATCGGGCAAAATATCTTTCTTCAGGCGGAGGCCCTGGGTCTGAGGGCCGGCATCGTGGGGGCTTTTCATGACAATGATATAATCCGGGTTATGAAAATCACCGGATCCCATGAACCTCTGCTGATTTTGCCTGTGGGATATGGAGCGTAATCCTCCGTGTAAGGGTTTAAAGGTTCATGGTTCAGGTTGGATGGCAAGGTTTTGGAAAAAGCATTTCAAATTGCTGAAACCAGGTTAGTAGCGACATGATAGAGAAGAACGAAAAATCAGACTCAACCCTGCATAACACCGCTTCAAAAAACCCGTCAGAACATGCCGTCAGCAGCGCTGCGATCCTGTTTGTGGTCAGTGCCGTTCAGTTTCTGACCCCCTTCATGCTGTCTGCTGTGGGGGTGGCCCTTCCGGCCATTGGCAGGGAGTTTTCAGCCAGTGCGGTTCAGCTTGGACTTGTGGAAACCGTCTATATCTTCGCCTTTTCTCTTTTTTTAATTCCCGCAGGACGACTGGGTGATATTTACGGGAGGAAAAGAATCTTTACGATCGGCATTCTCGTGTTCACTGTAGGAACCGTTTTGATATCACTCGCCTTTACCATCAAAAGTTTTATTATGTTTCGGTTTTTTCAAGGATGTGGCGGGGCCATGATCTCGGGAACCAGTGTGGCCATCCTTTCTTCGGTTTTTCCACCGGACAGACGGGGGCAGGCCATGGGGATCATTGTAGCGTGCGTCTACCTGGGGCTGTCTCTGGGTCCGGTGCTTTCCGGATTTATGGTTACCCATCTGGGATGGCGCTGGATCTTTTATCTGGGGGTTCTGGTCGAGCTTTTCTGTCTTTGTCTCACTGTTTTGAAACTTAAGGGCGAATGGGCTGAAGCAAGGGGTGAGCCTTTTGATTTTGTGGGAACCCTTCTGTACATTACATCTTTATTTTGTCTGATTTACGGCACCCTCAATCAAAAAAAGGGGGGTATTTATCCGGTGTTCATGGTATCAGGAGCCTTGGGACTTGTGATCTTTCTCGCCTTTGAATACCGGTGTTCATCTCCGATTCTGGATGTGGGTCTGGTCATCCGTAACCGGGTTTTCGCCTTCAGCAACCTGGCCACCCTGATCAATTACGCCGCGTCTTTTGGCATTGCTTTTTTCTTCAGTTTGTATTTGCAAGTGGTCAGGGGCTATTCTCCCCAACGGGCGGGATGGATTCTGATTATCCAGCCCGTGTTTCAGTCTGCGCTTTCTCCGTTGTTTGGAAGGCTGGCAGACCGGGTTTCGCCTGCGGGCCTGGCTACTGCAGGCATGGCCCTGTGTACCCTGAGCCTGGGTCTGGTTTCCAGAGTTCATTATGGAACCCCCATGCCCGTGATTATGGGAATATTGGCCTTGATGGGCGTGGGATTCGCTCTTTTTTCATCGCCCAATACCACCACGGTGATGGGCAGTGTTCCACCCAAGAGTTATGGTATCGCATCCAGTTTTCTGGCCACCATGCGGACCATGGGGATGCTGTGCAGCATGACTATCATCACCCTGGTGTTCAAACATATCATGGGAGACCGGCCGGTGAGTGCGGAAACACGGGCCTCTTTTCTTGCCAGTATGCATCTTTGTATGATGGTCTTCTGCTTCCTTTGCTTAGCCGGAGTATTTTGTTCCATGGTCCGCTTGAAAAGGGCAGGCGAGAAGTCGGGTTAAACCTGGATCATTGATTAAAAGAATATAACATACAGTGTTCGCAGGTTCGGGGTTAATGGCCTTGGCATTATTTCGTATTTTTTATTTGCTTAAGAATGCCGTGAGAGGTTAACGGTTAAAAAAAATAAGGATTGAGATTTGAGATGGATGTTATATTTTTAGGGACAAACGGATGGTACGATTCGGCCACCGGCAATACGATCTGTATTTTGATCAAGTCGGACGATTATTATATCGTTTTGGATGCCGGGAACGGCATTAACAAATTGGATCAATATTATCAAAAGGCAAAACCCGTCTATATCTTACTGAGCCATTTTCATCTTGATCATATCGCCGGCCTGCATATTCTGGCGAAATTCTCCTTTGCCGAAAACCTTGTCATCGCAGGTCCCAAAGGCACCCGGAAAATTCTCAACACTTTCGTAAACCAGCCGTTTACAAAGCCGCTGGATGATCTTTCTTACAAAACAGAGCTTCTGGAACTGTCCGGTGAAAAAAATGTTTTGCCGTTCGAAGTACGATTTATGGAGCTTGTCCATACCACCCTTACTCTGGGCTATCGGATCCGTTTAGACAATAAAACCATTGCCTACGTTCCGGATACCGGTTTTTGCCAAAATGCCCTGAGGCTGGCTCAAAATGTGGATCTTCTCATCGCAGAATGCGCCTACTTGCCGGGTGAATCCTCAGAGGATTGGCCCCATTTAAATCCACAGGATGCAGCCAACATTGCGAAGCAAGCCGGGGCTAAGAAGCTCGCTTTAGTCCATTTTGACGCCCAGCGGTATCCCACGCTGGAGGCCAGAAAACTCGCGGAGGTGCATGCAAAAAAGATATTTCCAAACACGGTTGCGACCCGGGATGACATGAGTCTGCATCTATAACTTCCATTTTAGCTTATTATATATTCGGGCGGTAACAAACAAACGCTAAAATTACGGGGGTGGATAATTGAACAGGTTTCTTATTTACTTTCCAATAATCCTGGTTTTTGGAATCTTATTTATTGTGATGTCACTGTTCTGTCTGCTAAAAAAATATCAACAGGTGAAAAGATATGGATCGCCATTGCCCGGCAAGTTTCTTAGGAGTCCCGGGCAATCCTTAAACAGACGAATTGCCAAGATCAATGATGAGATAATCATATACATTATTTGGACAATTACGATTCCCCTCATGCTCTATGCATACTATATTTCTCTTCTACATTTTGGAACTTCAAAACCTTCAACAACGGTATTGGTTTTAACACTGATCCTCGGGATCGGTTTTTCTGTATATTGTGTGATAAACCTGCTTAAACACTTAAATCTGCGAAGCTCTTATCGGTTGGGTTATGAAGGTGAAATCGCCGTTGGTCAGGAACTCAATCAGCTCATGAGGGAAGGGTATTATGTATATCATGATTTTCCTGCCGGTAATTTTAATATCGATCATATCGTGGTCGGCTCTTCAGGGGTATATGCTATTGAAACCAAGGCACGCTCAAAGCCAACCTCTAAGGATCGCAAGGCAGATGCGAAAGTTAAATATGACGGTAAATGTCTCCGATTTCCAGATGGAACGGATGTCGAGTCCCTGGGTCAGGCCAAACAGCGGGCAGAATGGCTGTCCAAATGGTTGCGAATGGCAGTGGGCGAGGCAGTTCGGGTCAGGCCCGTTGCTGCCCTGCCGGGATGGTTTGTGGAAAGAGTTGCCTCCGGTGGAGTATCTGTAATAAATCCAAAGAACTTTCGGTCCATCGCCAAACCGGTAGCCGGTCACATTTTATCAGAAAGCATGATTACACGGATTGTACACCAGCTTGAACAAAAATGCCGTGGCCTGACACCTGAAAACAAGTGATCCCTGGAGTCGCACCTTTTCTTTTTCAGTGTACCCCCATCGGTGGAGAGGTTCCGAAAGCGAATTGAACAAATGATTCCCAATCGCCATAGGATAGAACGGATAGACGGAATAGACCCGGGGCAAACCTTGATCCTCACGGCGAGGAATGATGTATGGATAAAATCATAGAAATTCAGAATCTTATAAAAAAATTTGATGGATTTACGGCGGTGAACGGAATTTCGTTTTCTGTGAACAGGGGAGAGTTTTTTGGTCTTCTGGGTCCAAACGGGGCCGGCAAAACCACAACGATCCGAATGTTATACGGTTTTTCGCCGCCGACCCGGGGCAAGCTGAGTATCTTCGGCATGAACATCAACACCTATTTCCGCAGGATTAAAGCCAAAATCGGTGTTTGTCATCAGGAAAACACCCTGGATCCGGACTTGAGCGTAGAACAAAATTTACACGTGTTCGCCGGATACTTTTCAATCCCCAAAAAAGAGGCCGCCGAACGGTCCAGAGAACTTCTCGATTTTTTTGCCCTGAGCCATAAAAAAGATGCCAAAGTCATGGAGCTTTCCGGTGGAATGGCGCGCCGGTTGATTTTGGCCCGCTCGCTGATCAACCGGCCGGAACTTTTGATATTGGACGAGCCCACGACCGGGCTTGATCCCCAGTCCCGGCACCAGGTCTGGGAAAAACTGGAAGCGCTTAAAAAGACCGGGTTGACCGTCGTGATCACCACACATTACATGGAAGAAGCCTCCCGACTCTGTGACCGTCTGGTTATTATGGATCATGGTGAAATTCTGGTGGATGGCAGTCCTGAAGTGTTAATCGACCGGTATGCCGGTAAAAATATCATTGAAATTCAAGGGCCGGATCAAGCCCTGATCGAATATGTAAAAGAACACCACATCGAGCACGATGATCTGGGCCGGCGCCTGATATTGTACGAGCCTGAAGGAGAGGGACTGAACCACACCATTCGAGAACGATTCTGCAATGAAAAGTGTATTTACCGCAACAGCACACTGGAAGATGTATTTTTACGTTTAACGGGAAGGGAACTTCGAGAATGATTGATCCTGCGCTGTTTTCATTGCGTTTTCTGAGGGTATGGGAAAGAAACCTGGTGGTTTACAAGAAAATCTGGAAGGTGAACTTTCTGACGCCTCTACTCGAACCGCTGTTCTATATTCTGGCATTCGGTCTGGGCTTCAGTGGCTTGATCGACAATGTGAAATACGGAGGGGCAGATCTTTCATACACGGAGTTCATTGCACCCGCATTGATCGCCACCGCCGTCATGTGGAATTCGTTTTTTGAAACGACCTATGCATCATTTGTCCGCATGTATTATCAGAAGACTTTTGACGGTATGCTGGCAACCCCCCTGTCGTTGGAGGAAATCATCATCGCCGAAATTGCCTGGAGCGCCACCAAATCGATGGGTGCTGCGACGATCATGTTAATTGTCCTCGGCCTGATGGGATTTGTTCAGTTTCCCATTGGACTGTTGCTGATTCCTTTGGCATTTTTCGGCGGATTGGCTTTCGGAGCCATCGGCATGTTTTTTACAGGCATCATCCCGACCATCGAAATGTTCAATCTTCCGATATTTCTTTTCATTACACCGATGTTTTTGTTCAGCGGAACCTTTTTCCCTGTTTCCAATCTGCCGGTATGGGCGCAGCCCGTTGCACTCGCCTTCCCTCTCTACCATCTGGCGGAGCTGGCCCGTTGGTTCAGCATCGGAACCAAGGAGATTTCACCGATCATCAGTATCGGGTACTTAACCGTATTTTTTCTTTTTTTTACAAACCTTGCCCTCGGAGCGATGCGGAAAAGATTGATTCAATAAGCATCCGCTCCGGGACGATATGATCTAAAACATTCCCCGTTTGCTTGGGCAGCGGGGCATTCATTTAAAACTCATTGAACATAATGGATAATTACTCATTTGTCACACTCGTTTTTGTCGCCCTGATTCTTATTTTCGTATTGTTCGGTGTTCGGCGACACAATCGAAACCAACACAAAGAAAAACCTGATCGTGCAATCGAAGAAGGCAATTTTCAGCAAATCGAGTTGATCCGGGTTCAAAATCCCAGTTCGCAGGACAAGAAGGCCTATGAATTGATCGAAGCCGAACGCAAGAAAGTGTGGACGCGTCCTTCACTCAAAACGTCGATTGCACCCAGGGAAATCTGGCGGATATCCCTGGGGCTCATCAAAGAGATCGCCGCCATATATCATCCCGAAGCCGAGAATCCTCAATTTCAAGCGTCTATTGATGATCTTCTGGAGCTTAATGAGCGAATTGTCAAACGGTTGCAGGAATATCTGGAAAAGCCTCCGTTGAATACCATTAAAGATTTGAACATCCAGGACGTGCTGACTTACAAAAAACGTTATGAAAGATTTTCCCAATCTTCGGGAATTAAATTTATTCATAAACACAAACGGTTGTATTCCATAGGGAAACATGCCTGGACGGTTCGCAATTTTTTGAACCCCTGGTATTGGGGTCGAAAGGTTGTATACACCGCCGGGAAAGAAGGACTTTATCGGCATCTGTTAAATGTGGTTCTCAAGGTCGTAGGTGAAGAAGCTATAATGGTTTATAGTGAACGCTATACCGGAAAAAGGAAGCGGGTGTCTTTGAAAAAAGGTGACACCCTCAAATCGAAAGCATACAAAAGGAGTGGGTCATTGAGTGGAAATCGGCAGTCCGGAAATTTGGAGCAATCTGTACGTTCCATCCCTAAATTAAAAGACTGGCAATCCCTGCCTGCCGATCCGTCAAAGGATAAGTCGTAAGTGGTTTGGATGGCAGGGTATTTTTACATGGCCGATTGGGTTGGCCGTATTTCATGAGGAGGCAATTTTTATGTGCGAACTACTGGGTCTTTGTTTCAACACGGAAGTTTCCGTTCATTTGGCATTTTCCGGTCTAACGGCCGGGGCAATGGAGAATCCTGATGGTTGGGGAGTGGGCTGGTATGATGAATATGGTACCCAAATCATAAAAGAATCAAGACCTGCGGACCGGAGTCGCCTCGCCACAAGCTTTCTGGAACATTCAGGCGCTCGATCGCGGATTTTTGTCTCGCACATCCGCCGTGCCACAGCAGGCAGGGTTGGTTACATCAACACCCATCCCTTTTATCGAAGATTTGAGCAGAAAACTTGGATTTTTGCCCATAATGGCACGATAGATCCCCATCAACTGAGGTTTCCCTCCGGAGAGTTCCGTCCAATTGGGGAAACCGATTCCGAGCTTATCTTTTGTAGTTTATTATCCTGGCTCAGCCATGAAGAGATTCAAATGACCGGCAGGAATAGCTTTATCCTCTTACACGAGAAATTAAGAGAAATAAATCGATTGGGAGAGCTGAACCTGATCTTTAGTGATGGCAGGCACCTATTCGCATACCACGACGGATCAGGTCACGTTGGACTGCATTTCTTACTGCGTCAGGCGCCATACCAGGTTGTCAGACTTCGTGGCCAATACCTGACGATCAATTTGGCAGACGTCGTAGATCCGGAAGAACGAGGATACATCGTAGCCAGCCGGCCGTTGAGCAATGAGAACTGGAACAGGGTTATGCCGGGCCAGTTGCTGGTTTTTTCCCAAGGCAATTCCATTTTCACGAGCGTAACTGAATGAACTAGGTTTTTAATTCTCCAAGATAGAAAGGATATATAAAAACAAAACCGTGCAGGAAAACCAAACCAAAATCTCTTCAAACGCCATCACAAAACTTCACGAAGTTCCGCTCCCTCCGGAACAACTGATCAGTCTTAAAAATCGTATTTTTATCATTGTGGCATCGTTGTTGGCCATGTTTTTAGCGGCCCTGGACGCTCTGGTGATGGGGGCGGCCATGCCGTCTATTGTGGCGCATCTGGGCGGGCTGCATCTATACAGCTGGGCCTTTTCCTCCTATCTTTTGAGCCGTGCGGTGGCATTGCCGCTTTTTGGCAAGCTCTGCGATCTTTACAGCAGCAAAAAACTTTTTAATGTCTCAATATGTATTTTTCTGGCCGGCTCAGTATCGGCCGGGGTTTCCCGGAATATGACACAGCTTATTTTAGCCCGGGTAATTCAGGGCATTGGTGCAGGCGGAAGTTTTGCTCTGACCTATATTGTTTTGTCCGATATCTCTTCCCCGGAAAAACGCGGCAAGATGATGTCCATAGCCAGTTTTGTGTGGGGGGTGGCCAGTGTTCTGGGTCCGACCATCGGCGGGTTTATCGTCAATTATTTCTCATGGCGCTGGATCTTTTTTATCAATATACCGGTGGGTGCGGTTTCCCTGCTGGGGATATTCCTGTACCTGATTGAAACCCGTGAAAAACGGGAATCAGTTTCTATAGATTATCCGGGCATGTTAACCCTTTCTTCCAGTATCCTGGCATTGCTCATCGCGTTTTTGCTGGCCGGCCGCAGTTATCCCTGGCTGTCCTTTCAAATTGTCGGGCTGTTTGCGGTCGCCGCCGGGGCGGGGGTTGCCTTTTATCACGTGGAGAAGCGGGCCAAAGAACCGATTCTATCCATGGATTTCTTTAAGTTGAAACACTTTCGGTTCGGCAACGGGGCCGCCTTTTTTGCCAGTTTTGCGATTTTTTCGCTTTTTTCATTCAGTCCTTTATTTATTCAGGGTGCTCTGGGCAAAACACCGGCGCAATTGGGGCTGGCCATGATGCCCTTGAGCCTGGGATGGTCATTCGGTGCGCTGGCTTGCGGGCAGATGGTTAATCTGATTGGGGAAAAAACCGCCAGCATTCTGGGCGGCGTTTTTCTGGTGTTCGGCAGCGCCATGACCCTATGGTTTTCGTCGGCGACTTCTCTGGTGTTATGTTCGATCATTCTGACCGTGGCCGGGCTCGGCATGGGCTTTGTCTCCATTGCCACACTTCTTGTGGTGCAAAACAGTGTGGACATTTCAAACCTTGGCGTTGCCACCGCATCTCACCAGTTCACCCGAACACTCGGAGGTACCATCGGTATCGGCATATCCGGCAGTCTCGTCACGGTTACGTTTTTAAATGCCCTGGAAAAGGTGTTGAGTTTGAATTTGCAACAAACAATCGATCCGGAGCTGTTGTCACGGATTCAACAAAACGTGGGGAACATTTTTCTCCCGCAAATTCAGATACTGTTATCAACAGATGTCCAACGTGCCTTGCAGGAAGCCGTGGGTCACGGCGTCATGCCGGTGTTTTGGGCATGCCTGCTGGCATCGATTGTTTGTCTTGTGTTTGCAATTCTGCTGCCAGGTTCCGACTATTCCGAATAGTCAGGGACAGGATCTGTTGTTTCTCTGGCCGTGGTGTCCAGAAGCGCATGAGTTTTTGTTCGTCGAGTGGCGATAATTCCGGCAATACAAATCAGGACAGCGCCGATCCATGTCAGAGGGTCGAGAGATTCTCCCCAAAACAACCAACCCAGAAAGGTCGCAAATACCACATTCCCGTACGTGAATGGACCAACCTGGGCCGCAGGTGCGAGACTGTATCCTTTGGTGAGCAGGATTTGTCCAAAAGCGGCCATCATACCGATGAGAAAGAGAAAGCACCATATCTTCGGTTGAGGGAACTGCCAGGACCAAATCAGGGGTACGGCCGACATCAAAGTGCCCAAGGCCGAGAAATAAAAAACGATTCGAATCGTGGGTTCTGAAGTGGACATTCGCCGGATGGTGACCATGGCCAGAGCGGCAAACATGCCTGCTGCCAGTCCCACGATGGCAACCGGCTGAAAGACGCCGGTTCCAGGCTTGAGAATTAAAACGATACCCATAAAACCGATAATGATTGCTCCCCGTACCTTCCGGGCAACAGGTTCACGTATCCATATAGAAGCAATCACCGGAATAAACAGAGGCGCCGTTGAAGCGAGCAGGCAGGCTTCGGAGAGCTGCAAATGAGCGATTGAATAAAAAAAGCAGTACATTGCCGAAAGCCCCGCCAAGCTTCGCACCAAGTGGAATTGAAAGAACGATGTTTTGATGTTTCCAAAAGAACGGCTGTACCAAATCCACGGCAGAATGAAGACCAGGGCACAGAAATTGCGAAAAAATACAACCATTTCATTGGAAAGCGATGTTGAGACAATTTTTATCAGTGCTCCCATGGCCGCAAAAGTGAAAGATGCACTCAAGACGAACAGAGCGCCTGCCAAAGGATAATTGCGATAGGTTTTTGCTCGAAAAGTGAGGTTCATTTGACTCTTATATCTTTATTTACAGGAACAATTGCATTGTTTTTAGCTAATCTTTTCAACCTTTACCGCACAAATTTTGTACTCCGGAATTTTACCGATGGGATCAAAAGCGGGATTGGTTAGACGATTGGCCGGTGACTCAATAAAGTGGAATGGAATGAAAACAACTCCTTTGGGAGACCTTTGGGTGACTTTAACGGCAATATTAATACTACCCCTTCGGGAACTCACTCGTACAATTTCTTCCTCTTGCATTCCCAATTTAACGGTGTCGGCAGGATTCATCTCAACATGAGCATTAAGATACCGGAAGGTTAACCCTTCATCCCTACGCGTCATGGTTCCCGTCTGATAGTGATAAAGGACTCTGCCGGTACTGAGGAGCAATGGGAACTCTTCATCAGGAAGTTCTGCCGGTGGAATAAATTTGATGGCATGGAACAAGCCTTTTCCTCTTGCGAATTTTTCCTTATGGAGATATTGCGTTCCCGGATGATCTTCAGAAGGGCATGGCCACTGCAATCCGCCCTCCCGAGTGATTCGCTCATAGCTCATGCCGGCATAGCTCGGGGTAACCGTCCTGATCTCGGAGAAGATATCCTCTGCTGATTCATACGCCATTTCATATCCCATTTTTGTGGCCAGGTCGGAAATAATCTTCCAATCGGGAAGTGCTTGTTCACGGGGCTCTATGGCCCTGGTAATTTTCTGGACCCGGCGTTCGGTATTGGTGAACGTACCGTCTTTTTCAGCGAAACTCACCGCCGGCAACACCACATCCGCCAATTCCGCCGTTTCAGTCATAAAAATATCCTGAACCACCATAAAGTCCAGATTGCCTAACACCTTTTCTACATGGTTCAGTTCAGGATCACTTAGCAGGGGGTTTTCACCCATAATATACAAGGCCTTAAGGTCACCTTTGGCAACAGCCATTTTCATATCCGTAAGTGTGAGCCCTGGTTGGCAAGGCAGGGGGCCCACTTCCCAGGCGTGTTCAAATTTTAAACGAATATCTTCATGTTCTACGTTCTGATAGGCGGGATACACGTTGGGCAAGGCACCAAGGTCACACGCCCCCTGGACATTATTCTTACCTCTCAGAGGATTCACGCCGCCGCCTTCAATCCCGACGTTGCCGCAAAGCATTGCCAGATTGGCGAGAGATTTAACATTATCCGTACCCGTAGTATGCTGGGTAATGCCCATTGCATAATAAATCGATCCCCGGTGAGCCCCGGCATAGAGCCGGGCCGCTTTTCGAATATCATCCCGGGGCACTCCCGTGATCTCCTCCACATATTCCGGAGTATATGATTTCACGGCCTCTTTGAGTCCCTCGACGTTCTCAGTTCTATCTTTAACGTACCTCTCGGCCACCAGTCCTTCCTCAATGATGACGTTCATCAACCCGTTAATCAATGCCACATCGGTCCCGGGCTTTTGCCGTAGCCAGATATCGGCAAACCCGATCATATCGATTTCTCGGGGATCCGCAACAATCAGCTTTGCGTTGCCCTGAATCACCGCCTGTTTCATTTTAATGGAAATCACCGGATGGTTCTCCGTGGTGTTTGTTCCTATCAGAAACATGCAATCGGTTGTATAAATTTCATCAATGGAATTGGTCATGGCTCCACTTCCGAATGCAGCGACAAGACCTGCCACTGTAACGGAGTGTCAGAGCCGTGCGCAGTGATCGATGTTGTTGGTACCTATCGCTGCGCGCATAAATTTCTGCATGAGGTAGTTTTCCTCGTTGGTGCAACAGGCTGAACTGATTCCACCAATGCTGTCGGGGCCGTATGTGGTTTTTATTTCTCCCAAACGGCTCGCCACCATGCCCAACGCCTCATCCCATGAGGCCTTTCTAAACGATCCGTTTTGCTTAATTAACGGCGTTGTCAATCGGTCCTTATGGTGAATAAAATCATAACCAAATCTTCCCTTGACACACAAGCTCCCCTTATTAACCACGCCGTCTTCGGCTCCCGTAATCTTAGCAACCTTTCCGTTAACAACATGCAGGTCAATGCTGCAGCCGGTTCCGCAATACACACAGGTGCTGGTTATCACCTCTGCCTCCCAGGGTCTGCCGCCAAACCGTGCTTTGTGTTCCACAAGCGCCCCGGTAGGACAAACCTGAACACACTCACCACAAAACACACACGTGGAATCCGCATAATCCTTGTCACCGTGTGTAACGATCTTTGCCCGGTGTCCCCGGTACCCGAAATCGATAACACCGTTCACCTGAACCTCGTTACAGGCCCGTACACATCTGCCACAGAGGATACATTTATTTAAGTCGCGAAAGATCATGGGATTTGAGGTGTCAACGTCCCAGGCCGGCTGATCTATGGGAAATCTCGTCTGTTCAATCCGGAGTTCATAGGCCAAATCCTGAAGCTCGCACTTTCCATTGCCCTCACAGTATAAACAGTTATGATCTCCCGCGGCGAGCAGTAATTCTACAACCATCCTTCGTGCTTCAAGAACGCGTTGGCTCTTCGTGTATACCACCATATCCTCCCTCTCAACAGGAGTGGTACAGGCGGTCGTCAATTTTTGCTCCCCTTCAACCTCAACCACACATACCCGGCATGTACCCACAGCACGGAGCCTGGGATGGTAGCAAAGGGTAGGAACATGGATACCGTTTTTCTGACATATCTCAAGAATCGTTTTCCCTTTTTCTGCCGTAATATTCCTGCCATCAATCATAATCCCCAGCTCACGCATCCCTTACTCTCCTTTCAACACAAATGTCATGCAACTCCGATGGTTTGATGAAATCGGCACTCCCGAATATCAGACAAGTTTGAAATAATAATTAAAGCATTTCGAGAGTAAATATCGAAAAAACGTCCCGCATTCTCCGTGGTAACCGGCGCCAGTCTATCTTGGAGTACGTTTGAATATAACACAGAAAACATGCTAAGAGCTGCGAGGTTGAATATCTTTTGCCTGATCCCCCGCAGCTCTGTAAAACTGTAAACTGGAAAGTGTCCCTAACCTCGCAGTCTTTTCGTCAATTCCGCAACCCTTCGGCCGAGCTTACGCCCATTTTTAGCTGTTTCCTCATCGGGAGCCCCCACGCAGGCTGTGCCGTAGTGGCCGGTGGCTTCCATGGGATCGCCGGTTATCACCATGCCGTAAATGAGAAGTGCCTGGATGATGGACATCATGGTTGTCTCCTTGCCCCCGGTGGGATCTCCGGAGGTAGCAAATGCAGCCCCGATCTTTCCATCCATTTTGTTTCTCACCCCCACGAACTCATCAAAGACCTTCTTTAGTTCCGCAGCCATGACACCGAAGTACACCGGAGAGCCTGCGATAATACCTTGGGCTTCAATGAAATCATCTTTTGTGACCGCGTCGGTTTTTCTCATTACGCATTCAACTCCGTCAACGTCTTCAACGCCCTGAGCAATGGCTTCGGCCAGTTTTCTGGTGTTTCCGCCTTTGGAAAAATAGAGTACAAGAACCTTCATTTTACGCCTCCTTAATTCGAATAGTCTTCGCTCGATTCAGAGCCTGATTTTTGCATAAACATACACGGAAATACAGTACCGGTCATTTTTTCAAATTGTGTGTTTTGCATTGAAATAACAACCGGTTTTCATTCCTTCGCAAACCATTAATGCAGATTTAAAATATAAAATATTTCCATTATTCAGCTATGGCAAGTATTTTAATTGTTTTTATTGACAACACAGCACTGTTTTATTATATAAGCAGTTGGTAATATTAATTTTTTGTGGAGTTTGTTCCATAAAAACAGCAGGCAAGCGAAAACCCGCAGAGATGTACCGCAGCGGTGCATTCCATTTTTAGAAGGAGGAAACATGTCCGGTCTTATAGATAATCCGGAAGAATATTTCAGACAGTTCGTACCCGAAAGAGATCAACTGCTCATAGAACTGGAGGAAGAAGCCCGCAAAGAAAAAATTCCAATTGTCGGACCCATTGTCGGAGAACTGTTGCATATTCTGGCAAGGGCAACGCAAGCCGAGCGAATATTGGAACTCGGCACCGCTACAGGCTATTCCACAATTTTTCTTGCCAGGGCATTTGTCTCCACCCGGGGAAGACTGGTCACCATCGATAACGACCCGGAGATGGCCGCCCGGGCTGAAACTAATTTTCGCAGAGCCGGGTTAAATCGGCAGATTGATATGATTGTCGGCGATGCTCAGGAGAACCTATCCCGAATGAATACGTTTTTTGACTTCATTTTCTTGGACATTGAAAAAGAACACTATGCGTCAATTCTGCCACACTGTGGACGGTTGATGAAAACGGGCGGGCTGATGGTTGCAGACAACGTAAGGTTCAAAGGTGCGGATTCTTTTAACCGTTCGATTTCCGGATCTTCGGAATGGAAATCGGTGAACCTTTTTGCATATCTTCCCCTGCATTCCCCGGAAAGAGATGGTCTGTGTCTGGCGTTGCGACGATAGAATATTTTCTTTGCCATATTTGTTATCATGGAGGCGTTGTGGAAGAAACTAAGACAGACTCATAAA
>CAZIIV010000024.1:0-26114 GCA_964539365.1 uncultured Desulfobacteraceae bacterium
TTACCTCGTTTACCTCTTAACCAATCCTGAAACCTGAACACTGACACCTGAAACCTGCATGTCCCCTGACACCTGAAACCAAAAAGTCTTGGAAAGCTATTAACAAACTGGTAATGCATCCATCCCCTTCACGTTCGGCTCAAGGCAAAACATCCTCTATCGCCGCTTTGACGGCCGCCACCTGATCCGGTGAATCCACCTTCTGACCATCAAAATCCCTGACATAAAAAACATCCACCACTTGGTCGACCTTGGTAGAGATTTTTGCTACCCATACATCTAATCTGCATCGAAACAGGGCGTCGGTTATGCCGTAAAGCAGCCCTGGAAAGTCGTATGTAAAGACTTCAACAATAGTAAAAAAACTCGAGCTGTTGTTATCCAGAACAATTTTATGAGGTCTATGTCCCGTGCGGAGTTTGCCGGATCCATACACATTCATGTTTTCGCTCAACGCTGCGGTAAGATCCAATTCGTCAGCCAGAGCCGATCGAAGTTGCTTTGCCGCACGTTCCCAGATTTTGGCTTCAAAAATTCGGTCCGGAGGGGGTTTAACTTCAAAAATGTCAAGGGCAATATTATTCCGCCATGTGAAGACCTGAACGTTGAGAATATCCAGACGATTCAGGGTGAATGTTCCTGCAATCTTTGAGATTAATCCCGGTCGGTCTTTGGCGCAGATGGTGACCGTCCGGCTGTTGGAATCCGGCGTCTGAACCACTCTCCAGACAAAATCATCCGTACACATATTTTGGTAAAGTTTGATATGCTCCAGGATATCTTCAGCCGATGTATAAAGGAGGTATCGCGGGGACATGAAGTTAAACAAACTTTCTAACTCCTGTTTGGGGTGGAGTTCGAATACCGACGATAGCACCTTTTTTTTCTTTTCCTCAATGCCGTTGACAGCCTCACGGGTTGCAAGTTCTCCATGTTCCAGAATGTTCATCACTTTAAAGAAAAGATCTTTCAAAAGCGCCGCGGTCCATTCGTTCCAGGCTTTAGGACCGGTGGCCATGGCATCGGCCGCGGTCAACAGATACAGCATTTTCAGATGCCTGATGTCTTTTACTTTTCCGGCGCAGAAAATGGCGGTTTCCTCATCATACAGATCCCTTCGGGTTGCAGTTTTAAACAGCATCAGGTGTTCTTCGACCAGAAAGGAAACCGTTTCGATATCCTTGTCTTTAAAACCTCTTTTGGACAACGTCGTGCGAACGATTTTCGCCCCGCTCTTGGAATGGCGCTCACCCGGTGCGCCTTTGCCGATATCATGAAGCAGTGCCGCCCATAACAACAGTCTCCGGTTTTTGAGTTCTTTGTAAAGGGCACCGCATAGCGGAGCGTTGGAAGCACCGTCTTTGGTGCCGAATGATTTTAGAATTTGAACTGCCCGAAGTGAATGCCGGTCCACCGGATAGAGATGATACTCGTCATACTGAATTCGATTCTCGATGTTTTTAAACTCAGGAAGATACTGGCTCAACACGCCGGTATTTAACATCTCATTCAACACATTGAATGTCGGGGCCGGGGCAGCCAAGCTGGTCTCAAAGGATTGAACATTCTCTGATAAAGATATAAAATCATCATCAATAAGGTATTTAAATTCTCTGGCCAGTCTTTTGGCCTCGATGCTCAACGGGATGTTTAAACCGGCGCTTTCTTCGAATATTTTCATCAAAAGTCCCGGAGATTTTAGAATAGCCTCGGGGGAAACAAAATTAAGCATTCCCTCTCCGCATACTTTCAAGCCCTTAAGCCTTGTAATCTTTTTTGTTTTTCTTTTCCGTTTCGAACTTGAGGTATACCCGAGTTCATAAAGAAATATGAGATGCTGCTGTTTTACGAATTCCATATGTCCATGGAGTTCGCTCAAGAACCTTTCTACGGGTTGTTGCCCGTTTTCTTTTCTAAATTTCAGGGCGGCAGCCAAAGACGCCTGGTGTTCGAAATACAGCTGATCGCATTTTCTACCGGTTATGTAATGCAAACGATTTCGGATATTCCAGATGAACCGTAACGATTTCCTTAAGGACTCAAACTCGTCGTGAGACAGATAGCCGTAATACTCAAAATCTCTAAACTGCTTGAGATTGGATTTGATACGGGCTATCCACAGCATGGTGTGATAATCTCTCAGCCCCCCCTGCCCTTCTTTGAGGTTGGGTTCAAGCAGATAAGCGGAATCTCCGAAGTATCGGTGCCGTTGGCGATTATTTTCTATAAGCGCGGCGACTATTCTGTTTGATCGTCCGGGAGTAATTCTGTACCCCAGCTTCTCCATGAGGGTTGAATATAAAGGTGACATGCCGCATATAAAACGAGCATCCAAAAGAGATGTTAACACTTCAACATCCTCTAAACCCAGATTAACGGATTCCTTAATCGATCGGGTGGCATACCCTACATCAAGACCGATGTCCCATAACGGGTAAACGATTTCACGGATAAGCTCTTGGGTCTCTTCCGGGACCTTTTTTTCAAAAAGGAAAAGCAAATCGATATCCGAACAGATACACTGCTCCTGCCTGCCGTAACCACCCAAAGCAAGAATAGCGTAAAGATTTTTATTCAGGGTAATTCTGAGGCCCATGCGGCTCATTTCAAAACTTTCTCGGAAATAATTGTCCAAGACCTGAGAATACCGCTCAAGAAAAGAAAATTCTTTTCCGTTTAAAAAACCAGAGACAAGCTGATCTGTATTTTCTCTCAGCTTTTCAGCGATAAACTTATGACTTTGGTCTATTTTTGATTTTTTAAGATTCATTATGATGTATAATACCATGTTTTTGATTAGAAATATCAGCAACAATCATGCCATCAAATCTATATAATCATTATTATGTGTTTATACAGGTAGTTATCTGGTGCTGTGGATATAGTGGAAAGATTAAAGTATTACATTTTTGTTGTATCACAGGCCATGATATTGCAAAATTGTAAAAATGTATTTTTTCAACCAGACGTCCGGGCAAAGTATCGCCATTTTTGATTCCCCTGATGAATTTTTACGATAAAAAACCGGCAGGAAAGATAACATTGTTCCGTTTATATTAAGTGTTTTGCTGAAATTAAGGTTAATGACATAGGCTCGTTCCGGTTTGTATCTATCAATAAAACGGCGTAAGGTGAGGCGGTTTAGAACACATGCGGGCAGGTCACAATATTGGAATAATGGAGTGATGGAATAATGAGATATTGCCGCAAATTAGTAAAAATAAAGGGCTGAAGCGACAAGGCTGCAACCCTTTGATTTTTATGGTGCGCCCGGCAGGATTCGAACCTGCGGCCTACGGATTCGTAGTCCGGCGCTCTGTCCAGGCTGAGCTACGGGCGCAATTAAATTTAATTGGAATTAACCTGATTAATAAGCTATACAAAGATATATGTCAATGATAACCTGAACCCGAATCAATTTTGAAAAAATAAATTCATTTAATTTTAAGTTAGTTAGATTAATTTAATTTATTTTACACTTTAATTAAGCATAATGAATGAAAAACACACGGAATTCATGAAACTTGCGTTGAATGAGGCCAAAAAAGCTGGACAAAAGTCGGAAGTTCCGATAGGTGCAGTGCTTGTTGCAAAATCAGGGAATATTCTCTCTGCATCACACAACCAGACCATAAGCCTCGCGGATCCTACGGCACATGCCGAGATAATCACACTACGCAAGGCTGGGCAAAAGATTCTGAATTACCGGTTGTTAAGCACCACGCTGTATGTTACTATCGAACCGTGCATTATGTGTATGGGAGCCATTGTTCACGCCAGAGTATCACGGGTTGTTTTCGGCGCCCATGATCCAAAATGGGGAGCCGCCGGTTCTTTATACAACATCGCCCATGATACTCGATTGAATCACCGGCCGGAAATCATAACGGGTATATGCGAGGATGAATGCCGGACACTGATCCAGGATTTTTTTCGAAAAAAACGAATTTAGATTAAACAGGACACCCCGGTACCATCTGCCGGAGCTACAGGGCAGGCAGATTTTCGCAGATATTCACAGATAAGAATATTGGAAACCAGGTACTTTGTCCAATTGCAATGCTGGAATACCGGTGTAATATTTTTAAAAAAATGTGAGAGCGGCTGGCGGTTATTGATAATTTTAAAAATCTTAGTAATCTGTGTTAATCCGCGTCCAAAAACAATCTTTTACAATACAGTTAAAAGGAGTAGCACGTGGCCAACATCGTAATTGTCGGAACCCAATGGGGGGATGAAGGCAAAGGTAAAATCGTCGATCTTCTGTCGGAATTTTCTGACATTGTTGTGAGATTTCAGGGCGGAAACAATGCCGGGCATACCATTGTTGTAAACGGCGAACAGTTCATCAGTCATCTGGTTCCTTCCGGGATTTTTCAGAAAAAAACCTGCCTTCTCGGAAACGGAATGGTGGTGGACCCTGAAGTTCTGGTCCAAGAACTTGACAATCTGAAAGAAAGAGGCATAGACGTGAGTTCGGACACCCTTAAAATCAGCGAAAAAGCCCATATTATCATGCCCTATCATAAACAGATAGATCGTGCCCGCGAAAAGAAAAAAGGCGATAAAAAAATTGGAACCACCGGGCGTGGCATCGGTCCCTGTTACGAAGACAAGGCCTGCCGCAGGGGAATCCGTTTTGTGGATCTGATTGATTTCGAAGGGGTTACCGGAAAGATCAAAAACATTCTGGAAGAAAAAAATTTCTATCTGAAACATTACCTTTCCTCTGAACCCGTAGATCTTGAAAGTATCATCGCTCCGTATAAGAAATATGCCGAACGGCTCGCCCCTCATGTGGTCAATATCTCTATTGTGATGAGCCAAGCCATTAAGGCAAACAAGCAGATCCTTTTTGAGGGCGCCCAAGGGACACACCTTGACATTGATCACGGCACCTATCCTTATGTTACCTCTTCCAACACCATATCCGGGAATGCCTGCTGCGGATCAGGTATAGGACCAAAAGAAATCACAGGTGTTGTGGGTATCGTAAAGGCGTACACAACCCGCGTGGGTGAAGGGCCCTTTCCTACCGAACTTTTTGATGAAATCGGTGACGCGATGCAAGTAAGAGGCGCGGAATTCGGTGCCACAACCGGGCGAAAGCGCCGGTGTGGATGGCTTGACTCGGTTTTACTTAGAAATTCCGTGCGCCTGAACGGACTTACCGGTCTTGCCATAACTAAATTGGATGTATTGGAAGAGCTGAAAACCCTTAACATTTGCACCGCCTATGAATATAACGGAGAAATTATCCATGATTTTCCGGCAAGCATAAAGATCCTCAGGGCCTGTAAGCCGGTATGGGAAACCCTGCCGGGATGGTCGGAAGATATATCCGGTGTGCGAAAAATAGATGATTTACCCCAAAATGCCAAAAACTACCTGAAACGGATTGAAGAGCTTACCGAAACCCCGATTCATATTGTATCCGTAGGCCCGGGCCGGAATGAAACGATTCTCGTGAAAAATCCCTTCACCTAAAGCCGTACAAGTTAAAAGTGTCTAAAGTGATCTAAAGTGTGAAGTGGATAGTGAGCTAAAGTGTGAAGTGTGAAGTGAGCTAAAGTTTTAAAATGAAGCCGCTGAAGGCGGCACCATAACTTTAGTCACTTTCAACTTTAGTCACTTGTATTTTGCCTTATCGTTAGCTCACTTCAAACTTTTTCAGCGATCTTTTAGGCAGAGCCAAAGAACCCTGGCCACGCCCAGAGAACGTGGTTTTCTAAGCCGAAATAAAAAATGATGAACCCGTAAAAAGTCAGATTTAGACGGTCTCGTAAAAGGTTCAAATTCAAGGCGTGCAAATTTTGCAATCATGAGGCGCACTTATCGTACGTTGAATGATTGCGAAATGCAGCACAACGCAGAAGTTGGACTTTTTACGAGACCGTCAAAAATGATTGACATTTAAGTACTAGAGACATAAAAAGATAAAACAAGTCGGGACGTGGCTCAGTCTGGTAGAGCACAGCGTTCGGGACGCTGGGGTCGCTGGTTCAAATCCAGTCGTCCCGACCATCATACACATCATTTTATTATATGATTAGAGGGGCTTAGTGATTACGCTAATCCCCTCTTTTTGCTGGTGGGGTAAATTTGGGGTAGTTTTTTTCAGAGACCTGCCGCCCTTACCAAACCGAGGATCATCAAATGATCCTCACAATGGATGCAGTAATATAATCCTAATCCCATAGGGTTTTTGTCATGCCAACCTAAAACCTTGGTCATGTCACCAACACTGTCGAAACGCCTGGACAGTATCAAATCCAAGTGAAAATTCAGTCCACAGTTGGCAGGTCATATGGGGTAAATTGGATGTAAGATTCTTATACTATAGCAAAAAAACACGATTCTACCCTGACATTTCCCCTTTAAAGAAATACGCGGGTTATTCTCTGCCTGGTGCTGGTGTGGATTATGCTGGATGATTGGTGTGACAGAGAGCTTGTTCACCGGTGAAAGTGTTTCACGGATAATAGTCCTGCCGTTTTTTTGGCCAGCGCCGGCAATTGTATTTCCGGTATTCAACCCGGCTATTTTTTCAAGGCTTGATGACCTGACATTGAGTTGTTGTTTTTTTTTATACTTTGGGGATAAATTTGACATCAGGACTAATGTCTGATAATTTGGTTCAAAATCTTCAATTTTTTGGATTTAAAAATTCAGTCACATAATTGTAAATCAAGCCCCTCACTTTCTCCCTGATTTAATAAAGGCAGTGATCAGAGAAGTCCTTTTCTGCTATGGAATCCTATCCCGTGGGGTTGTTCACTATACGTTTAGGATATTTTCCCGACAAAACGGATCATATCATTTATTGACATACCACCTTGTGGTATTATATATTGGATATTAGTCAAACTCCGGGAGTCTCCCCGGCAAAGCCGGGGGTTTACCCATGTTAATTATACAATGGAATCATCTGAAATGAAGGGGTCATGTAGAATCACATTCAATGTTGGCGATGTGCTCAACAACAAATGGGTGATCCTCGAATTTATCGGCAAGGGCGGTATGGGTGAGGTCTACCGGGCGCACCAGATCCGACTGAATCGTGATGTAGCAATCAAGGTTGTCTCGCTCGAATGGCTCGAATCCATTGACGAGGATGATGAAGAGGTCGAAACGCTGGTCCATCGGTTCAGCCGGGAAGTACAGGCCATGGCCCAGATTCGCCATCCCAACATTCTTCAGATTTTTGATCATGATTCCATCACGGTCGAAAAATGCAATGAGGAGGCGCCGATCGAATATATTGCCATGGAATACATTCCCGGGGGATCATTGCGGGCCACTATGTCAGAGGAGGGATTTTTCCCTGAAGAAGCCGCCGTCAAAAGCTGGATCAATCGCTATTTCATGCCGGTGCTGGCTGGTGTGAAGGCATTACACGATATCGGTATCATTCACCGTGATCTGAAGCCTGAAAATATTCTTATGGATAACGATACTCCGAAGATTGCCGACTTCGGCTTGGCCCGCTCAAACAGGTTGAAGCCGATAACGCAATCCATGGATATCAAAGGCTCGCTTCACTATATGTCTCCGGAACATATGTTAGATTTTAAACGCGCCGATCAACGAGTCGACGTTTATTCTCTCGGTAAGATCCTGTTCGAAGTCGTCGAGGGAAAGATCAAATCGGGGACAACGCCATTTAAAACCGCCAAGCTGACCAAACCTCAATCCTGGTTTTTTCAAAAACTGGACAACATCATTCAGCAGACCACAGCCGAGAGTAGAGACGACAGAATTGAATCTGTTCAGGAGTTTCACTTTCAACTCGAACAGGCCGTTAACGCTCCCGAGATCCAAAAGCAAATAGAAAACACGACCAAAGCAAAATCTCTACCCCTGCTTTCCCGCCCGAAATGGATCTGGGCGGGTATCGCCGTTGCGATGCTTTCTGTGTTGCTGATGACCGTTTGGCATCTTATGGGTAATCCCGGCTTGAATTCAACGCGGGGTGTTATTCCGACAAACAGCGCAACCCATGAGCTCAAAGCTAAATCCGGTAATACGACATCTACCGGAACGCCTGATAAAACCGATGATGTTTTTTTTTCTGAACATCTTGGGAAACAACACTTCATTCCGGGTGGAGAAATTGTTCTCCCGACAATTGCATCCGGCGATGACAGGCAAACGATTCAGGTGGAACCCTTCTACGTGGACGAATTTTTTGTCACCAATCAGCAATTCGTCGATTTTCTAAATCAAAATCTTGCCGGAATCAGTATAGAAAACGGCGTAGTGAAAGGCAATGGCGCAAACTGGCTTCTTCTGGGGGAAGTGCACTCAGATTATGAGCCGATTGTATATCGAAATGGAGAGTTTCATACAAGCGATATATCCTATACATCCAGTCCGGTCCTGCGTGTAACCGGTTATGGCGCTTTTGCCTTCGCCACATTTTTTGGCAGGCGACTGCCAACGGAGGTTGAAATGCTGTATGCAATGATCGTAGGCGGGACCACGATTGAATCAGTTACAAAAGAATCTTCCGATCCTGCAACCGGGATGCCCATGGGACGCATGATGGGGATGATGGACAACCATAATGATCAAATGGAACATGGGCCGACGGAAGAAAACAGAGACGAAGTGCGTTTGCCAAACCAGATAAAAAATTCGATCCATGAAGCAGGCATCTGGGAATTGTGTCTGCCGGCTGCTTACTACACCCCAAACAGGCTCGGTATCCGGGGGTTGAGGGAGGGAATCGGTGAATGGGTTTTGAAACGCCCGATCGATACTTCCGAGGACCAGGCAAAAATCAATCAGTACGCTGTTATCGGTGGAATGGAGGGCGCTCCCGAAGAAGGAACTTCCCTGCCCGGGGTTGTTGGTCGTCTTCCGTGGGAAGGGTTCGAAGAAATTGGGTTTAGAACTGTAAAAAGCGCTGAGCAGTGATTGTTGAAATAGAAAGATCTCAATAAGATTGGCGGTGTTGTCGGATACGGTAGTCGTTTACGTTAAAACCATCGTCATCGTCGTCATTATCATTATCTGTTTAATTCCCGGCAAATTGAAAATGACGATACCAAGTAAGGTCTACCCCTGCTTTCTGATATTCCTGAAAATCGCTTATGCAGAATTCTGCATAAGCGGTATTTCATAATTTCCGTACGTACGGAAATCTTATCTTGTATCCCGAGAGATACATTTTTGGATTGTCAACCTGTTTTTTTCAACGCTGACCAAAATTATCCACAGCAGCTTGATACGGTAATATCGTATCACAATTACGAGTGAATAAAGGTAGCTGCAAAAAATCAACAGGCTCACGATCATCATAAAAACGTATAAAATAGCCGCATTTTTCCGAAACGGCAATATATTTCTTGATTAAATTTGGATCCTGTTCTTTCCTCCCAAAACATATTGCGATTATTGTTATTTTGTGTTACTAAAATTTTATCTGCATATTTCGCGGCGACCCTATAATAGCAGCTCTATTTCTTATCTCTGCATCTTTGTGAAGAAGTTTAAGGTATAATTTAAATCAATGTATAACCGAATAGAATAACAGCAAATCAAATAAAATATAACTAAAATTCAGAGAGTCGGCCCACATGTAACAGATAATGGCTCATATATAGTATTCAACTCAACCGATATATGGGTCTTTTCAATTTCAGAAGATGGGAGAAATTAAGATGGCAGGGAAGAAAAAACCTTCTACAAAGAAGAAAGCTGCAGTAAAAAAGAAGCCTGCAAAGCAGACCAAATCCGCTGCCAATACAAAGAAAACCATGGCCAGGGCAAAAGAAACCCACGATTTTCCCATCGTGGGCCTGGGTGCATCCGCCGGTGGACTGGAGGCGCTTGAAGCATTTTTTTCAAATATGTCACATGACAGCGGTATCGGATTTGTCATCATCCAGCATCTAAGCCCCAGGCACAAAAGTGTTATGGCCAGTCTTTTGGCAAAAGATACCCAAATGAAGGTCTTGGAAATAATAAACGGCATGAAGGTCAAACCGGACCATGTGTATCTAAACCCACCCAGCAAGGATGTGACCCTCATAAACGGCGTTCTCCAGCTAACGGATCCTGTAAAAACCGGTGGGATCAATTTGCCCATTGACAACTTTTTTAGATCCATGGCTGAAGAAATGGGTGAAAAAGCCATCTGCGTTATTCTGTCTGGCACTGCCACCGACGGCACCCTGGGTTTAAAAACGGTCAAGGAAGAAGGCGGCCTTGTCATGGTTCAGGATCCAAATTCGGCCAAGTATGACGGTATGCCCAGAAGCGCCATCGCTACCGGGATGGTAGATTTTATTCTGCCTGTTGAAAAGATCCCCGCAGAACTGGTAAAATATACTAAGGCGCCCTATATCGTCCCGCCCAAGAAAGTCATCGTCATGGACGACCAGTTCGCAAATTATGTCCAGAAAATATATTCCCTGATTCGATCCGTCACCGGACACGATCTGTCCCATTACAAACAGACAACCATTCGCCGCAGGATCGAGCGTCGCATGGCCATCCACCAGGTCAATAAAATAGCGGATTATGTCAAATATCTTCAGCAAACTCCGCCTGAAGTTGATATCCTTTTTAAGGACATGCTCATCGGGGTAACCAATTTTTTCAGAGATCCCGAGGCCTTTAAGGTTTTGAAAGAACAGGTGCTCCCTGCATGGTTAAAAACTAAAGATCCTGATTCTTTGATCCGTATCTGGAGCGTGGGGTGTTCCACCGGTGAAGAGGCCTATTCAATCGCTATTTTGTTTTCCGAAGCCATGGATATGGTAAAACAGCATTTTAATATTCAGGTTTTTGCCAGTGACATAGACGCCCAATCCATCGATTATGCCCGTTTGGGTACTTATCCGGACAATATTGCCGCAGATGTATCACAGGAGCGCTTAAATCAATATTTTGTAAAAGAAGGCAATACTTATAAGGTCAAGAAACAGATCCGAGACAGGATGGTGTTTGCCGTTCAAAACGTGATTAAAGACCCTCCTTTTTCTAAAATAGACCTTGTGAGCTGCCGTAACTTACTTATTTATATGGATAGAAAGCTGCAAAAAAAGGTATTGCCGTTATGCCATTATACATTAAACAAAGATGGGGTCCTTTTTTTAGGAACTTCCGAGAGTATCGGGGAATTTACCGACCTTTTCCATCCCATTGACAAAAAATGGAAAATCTTTCAGCGCAAAGATGCTTTTGTCGCAGCGGCTGTCGATTATTCCGCCCTGCCTATTCACCACAGGCTTAAACCGGATGACAACGACGAAAAGAAGGTGCCGCTGGAGATGGACATCCAACAGGCAGCTGAAAAAGCAATCCTCGAAAATTTTGCCCTGCCCGGGGTTTTGGTCAATGAAAAATATGAAATTATTCATTTTATGGGTAAAACAGACAAGTACCTGGAGATTCCGGTTGGAAAAGCCAGTTTTAATATTTTATCAATGGCGCGGGAAGGTTTGCGTTTCAAATTGAGCACAGCCCTTCATAACACTGTCCGTCAAAAACAGACAACCACATATAATTCCCTGCGAATAAAATATAACGGTGAGTTTCGAATTGTCGATCTGACAGTCAGGCCGCTCACTGAATTCCCCGGTACGCCGGGATATATACTTGTCATGTTTGATGATAGAACTCCTTTGGAAAAACCTGCAAAGAAAAGAGAGGAAAAGGCGGCAATAGATGAGTCTGACCCTGTCATTGAGAGCCTTGAAAGGGAACTGGAATCCACGAAGGAACACCTTCAGCTAACCATTGAAGAATTGGAAGCAGCCAACGAAGAGCTTAAATCGACCAATGAAGAACTGCAGTCGACGAACGAGGAACTGCAAAGCACCAATGAAGAGATGGAAACATCGAAAGAGGAGTTGCAATCCACCAACGAGGAACTGGTAACAGTCAACACGGAACTCCAACACAAGCTGGACGAGTTGTCTCAGGCAAACAGTGATATCAGCAACCTCCTCGGCAGCACTCAAATCGGGACCATCTTTTTGGACACTAACCTTAATATTAAGCGTTTTACCCCTGCTTCGATCAATATATTTAATCTGATCCAGACAGATTTGGGTCGGCCGATCAGCGATATTACCTCAAAAATCAGATATGACCGGCTAAAAAAAGATTGCCGGGAAGTGCTTGACACATTGATCGTTAAAGAGGCGGAAGTACAGGACACAGACAACAATTGGTATGCCATGCGGATTTCGCCGTATCGTACATTAGAAAATATAATTGACGGTGTTGTCATTACCTTTGTGGATATAACGAAAATAAAGCGAGCGGAAAAAGCTTTGCGAGATAGCGAGGTGAATCGACGTCTGGCTGCCGTGGTCAGGGACTCCAACGACGCCGTCACTGTGCAGGATTTTGAAGGCAATATCCTGGCATGGAACAAGGGTGCCGTAAAAATGTACGGCTACAGCGAGGACGAAGCCATGGAAATGAACATCGGCGATCTCGTTCCCGAAGACAAACGAAAAGAAGCATTGGCTTTTATTAATAAATCGAAAAAAGAAGAGATGGGATCGTTTGAAACCCGGCGAATCACCAAAGACGGCAAACAATTGAATGTGTGGTTGACGGTGAGCAGGCTGGTGGATGACCATGGAAAACCAATCGCCATAGCCACTACGGAACACGATATCACCGGGCGCAAGAAAAAAAGAAAAAGCGTCGTAAGTGTTCACGGGGAAACACACCCCGTGGCACGTACAAAGCGCCGATAAAGCATAAAATATGTTTTCCAAACCACACAGGCAAACAAAATAAATCCGGCAACACTGAAAACCGAATTGATGGGAAGAATGAAACATAAAACATCATCATTGCGAAAGCGGGCAGAAGAATTCTTGAATAAAAACCCCGAAGCCGCTAACGAAATAACGTCCACAGATGTGAAAAAACTGGTTGAGGATTTGCATATTTACCAAATTGAGTTGGAGATTCAGAACGAAGAGTTGCGCCGGGCGCAGTTGGAACTGGAAGCTTCTCGGGACAGGTATTCCGAATTATACGATTTTGCCCCTGTCGGATATGTTACGATTTCAGAAAATGGATCTGTTTTGCAGGCAAACCTTTCCTGTACCGCCATGTTGGGGGTTGAAAGAAGTTCATTAATCGGAAAACCGTTTTCTCGACTCATAAATAAGAATGATCAGGATGTTTTTTACCTTCACCGAAAAGCGTTATTTGAAACAAAAGCGAAACAGGTCTGCGAATTAAGACTTGTAAGAAAAGACCGCACCCAGTTCCATGCTCAATTACAAAGCAATTTAGTGAATGACACGAAAGGGGACATCGCTCAAACCCGAACAACCATCACCGATATCAATGAACGCAAGCTGGCGGAAGAGGCACTGGGAAAAGCTCACGACGAGCTGGACCGAAAGGTTAAAGAGCGGACTGCCGAATTGACGGAAACCAACAAGAAACTGAACCTGGAAATTAAAGAGCGCAGGCTGGCGGAGGAAGCGGTTCGTAAAAGTTTAGAAAGATACGCCCTGGTCGTCGCAGGCTCTACCGACGGTATTTGGGACTGGGATATCCTGTCGGATACGGTATTTTATTCGAATCGTTTCAAAAAAATTCTGGGATACGCTTCCGAGGAGTTTCCCGAAACGGTTGATGCTTACCGCAGCCTCCTGCACCCTGAGGACGCCGATGCCGACTGGTCGGCTGTGGAACGTCATCTTCAAGAACGCGTTCCGTATCACATCGAATATCGACTGAAAATGAAATCAGGTGAATATCGATGGTTTATGGCGCGCGGGCAGGCGATCTGGGATGGCAGGGGAAACGCCACACGTATGGCCGGGTCGCTTCAAGAAATCACCGAGCGCATGGAGGCAGTGCAAAACCTTAGGAATGCCCTTATTGAGATAAAAGAGTTAAAAAACCGTCTTGAAATTGAAAAGGAGTATCTTCAAGAAGAAATCAAATTGCAATACAACTATGAGAACATTATCGGCAACAGTGACGAACTCAGATATGCGCTCTATAAAGTTGAGCAAATTGCCCCGACAGACACGGCTGTTATCATTCTTGGCGAGACCGGAACCGGCAAGGAGCTGATCGCCAGAGCCATCCATTCTTCCGGCCCTCGCAAAGATCGGGCTTTAGTAAAAGTAAATTGCGCCACACTGCCTTTAAACCTCATGGAAAGCGAACTGTTCGGGTATGAAAAGGGTGCTTTCAGCGGTGCATCTGCCAGACGGTTGGGTCGTTTTGAGGTGGCAGACGGCGCGACCCTTTTTTTAGATGAGATTGGAGAACTGCCGCTTGAACTCCAGGCCAAGCTGCTCAGGGTGGTTGAGGATGGTGAGTTCGAACGGTTGGGCAGTTCCCGAACCATCAAGGTCGATGTTCGAATCATCGCCGCCACCAATCGCGATCTTGAAAAGGAAGTCAGTATAGGGAGATTCCGGAAAGATCTCTGGTACCGGTTAAATATCTTTCCGATTACCGTGCCGCCACTTCGAAACCGGCTGGAAGACATCCCTTTGCTTGTGGAATTTTATGTGGAAAAATTTTCAAGAAAACTGGGCAAGTCCATTGATTACATCCCAAAGAGCGTTATGAACGCCCTGCAGAATTATCAATGGCCCGGCAATGTCAGAGAACTTGAAAATGTCATCGAGCGGGCGGTGATCAACGCTTCGGAAAACAAACTGCGCCTGATGGATAACCTGGATAACCCTCAAAAGTATTTAACGACGACCCCGAAAACACTGGAAACGGTTGAACGTGACCACATTGTTCGGGTGCTTGAGCAGACCCAGTGGAAAGTCAGCGGAAAGAACAGTGCGGCCGAAGTCCTTGGACTCAACTCCAGCACTTTGCGCGCGCGCATGCGAAAACTCGGTATTCGCAGGCCGTAGCCCGTCCATTCATATCCCTTCCCCAAATCGCCGGCGCTGTAACAGATATCCTTAAAATCCGTCATATATGACTAAATGTCATATATGGCTTTTTTTATCGCCGATTTATCCCTCTACAGACAGCCGTTTTGATGTTATTATTCGAATATAAATCAATAGGATATGTCAAATGTATTTAGACCTGTTCTGCCTGGCACGAAACTTGATTATGCAATAAATAAACAATAAATTTTTTGGATATAACCCTGTAGGAAAAGTGAACGTTCATTGTCATGATCATTGCCAAAATAATAATGAATGCGCTCCCGGAAAAGCGGAAAGAAGTTTTGCAGACACTTTTATCCATGATCGGGGGAATCCGGCAGGAAAAGGGATGCCGGAGCTATCAGGTGTTTCAGGACATCGAGGACGAGAATGCTTTCAGCCTGGTTCAGGTGTGGGAAACCCGCGAGGATCTGGAGTATCATATGAGATCTGACAGGTTCAGCGTGTTGCTTGGAACAAATATCCTATTGAAAAAAAAACAAGACCTTCAAATCCACACGGTTTTGCATACGGAAGGACGCGGGATCGTCAATGCCGTCAGGGGCAAAAGAATCTGACCCGGTTTTATCACAGGATATCACAGGATACTGGAAACCAGAGCCATGTCCACAGGAATTTATATTTTCAAATGAACCTTTTAAAGGTCTTTGAAGTTATTAAACTGGAAAAGCAAAATGATCTGTTCTCCATGTAAAGATTGTCCGAGGAAATATCTGCCGAAGGATGAGTGCATTAAAGAGTGCAAATTGCTTGAAGCTATTCAGAAAATGAATTCGTCTTCTATAAAATTAAATGAGGGATGTGGAATAGACTATACTGAAGAGTATGGTTACAATATTCCGCCGTCACTTCCTTCAAGCTCTTATTGACACTTCTATAATCTTCGCCGCCGGCAGAAAATCCGAGGCATATAAAGTTGATGAACTCGCAAAAAGTCCAATTTAGACGGTTTTGTAAAAAGTTCAAATTCAAGGCGTGCAAATTTTGCAATCATGAGGCGTACTTGTCGTACGTTGAATGATTGCGAAATGCAGCACAACGCAGAAGTTGGACTTTTTACGAAGCCGTCAAAGTTGAAGCTTATATTAAAAAAATAACACCACTATGGGAGTCAATCACTAATGGAAGAATTACTTAGAACAATATTTGAAGCATTTCCAGAAAAATCGACAATCATCTTTAAAGGGAAGTGTTCCGACTGCGGAGGCGTAGTAATAATTGATATTATTCCCACATTAGAAGGGTTTGGATTGTTGGGCGGTGCTTTTGTTGAATGTTCATCGGACAAGTATGTCGCTAAATGTCCTGATTGTTACAAGGTTAGCCCCAAGATGGTTGAACCATTTAAAGCAAATCCCAACGTATTGCCGATATTTGATAAAAAATACCTTTTGAGTTCCATATTGTCGACACATTAACGGATGAGGATATGAAAAAAATAATCTCAGAATGGTGGCTTCTATTACTTTCCATCACGTGCATAGTTACAAGTATCGCATTCTCCATTTTAAATATTGCGGCAAAATAAGGGGACGCTTTAAGTTTTATCGGAAAGAAGGCGGCTTTCCCGCCGCTTGGCCTGATCACCGTCGCGGCCCTGTTACCGGAGGAATGGTCCAAGCGCCTTGTGGACGTAAATGTGGGCAGCCTCACGGATAAAGACCTTTTATGGGCGGATATGGTTTTTATCGGAGGCATGGCGGTTCAGCGGAAATCGGCCAAAAAAATCATCGCCCGTTGTAACGCATCGAATTTAAAAGTCGGCCGCTCGATTAATTTTAAAAATGCATGGCACGTCATCGCAGAAAAATATAGGAAAATGAAAAATGGCATCCAATGGAAATAAAGATCCGATAGGCAATCTAATGGATAAGCTTCGTTCCCTCTTCGGCTCTACTGATCATCTGAAAAATAAAGCTGGGTTGCCACCGAAGACTCGATTCAGCATCTGGTATGTCCTGGCGGCGATACTTTTATTTACCTATCTGCAACAATACTTTTTTTCTGCAAAAGTGGAGACCATTCCCTATAGCCAGTTTAAGCAATACATCACCGAAGGCAAGGTAGTCAAATTGACCATCGGTCCTGAAAATATCAACGGGACGCTGGCAGGAACGCCGGGTCAGGAGTTTACGACGGTTCGGGTGAATGATCCCGATCTGGTGAAGGATCTGGATGAACGCAAAGTCAGTTACTCCGGACGCTATGAAAATAAATTCTGGAGCGGTATTCTGTCCTGGATTATTTATCTTGGATTTTTTTTCCTGATCTGGCGCTTCATCATGAAAAGGATGGGTCCGGGGATGGGGGTCATGTCTTTTAGCAAGAGCAAAGCCAAGATTTTTGCAGAGAGCGATACCAAGGTCTCTTTCGCTGATGTAGCGGGAATCGATGAGGCAAATGAAGAACTTGAGGAAGTGGTCGAATTTCTGAAAACCCCGGAGAAATTTCAGAAATTGGGGGGCAGAATACCCAAAGGGGTGCTTTTGGTCGGCCCGCCGGGAACCGGCAAGACTCTTCTGTCCAGGGCCGTGGCCGGGGAGGCCAAAGTGCCTTTCTTCAGCATCAGCGGGTCGGAGTTTGTGGAGATGTTTGTCGGCGTGGGAGCGGCTCGCGTTCGCGATCTATTCTCTCAGGCTGCGGCTCAAGCGCCTTGTATCATCTTCATCGATGAACTGGATGCCCTGGGCAAAGCCCGGGGGATGAATGTGATGGGCGGGCATGACGAACGGGAGCAGACGCTGAACCAGCTCCTGGTGGAAATGGATGGATTCGAGACGAATAAAGGGGTCATCATCATGGCCGCCACCAACCGGCCGGAAATCCTGGACCCTGCCTTGTTGCGGCCGGGACGGTTCGATCGACAGGTTCTGGTAGACCGTCCGGATATCAATGGACGGGAAGCCATCCTGAAAATTCACTCCAAGAATGTGTTGTTAGGTACCGAAGTCGATTTGCGCAAGATCGCCGGCCGCACTCCGGGCTTTGTGGGAGCAGACCTGGCCAACATCATCAATGAAGCCGCGTTGCTGGCTGCCCGAAATAATAAAGAAATGGTAGAGCTGGCGGATTTCGACGAAGCCATCGACCGGGTGGTTGCGGGTCTTCAGAAAAAGAACCGTGTAATGAATGCTCAGGAGAAAGAAATTGTCGCCATTCATGAGTCGGGACATGCCATTGTGGCCGAGTCTGTCGAGCATGCCGATCCTGTGCACAAAATTTCGATCATTCCCCGGGGGATTGCGGCCCTCGGATACACCCAACAGCAGCCCACGGAGGACCGCTATTTATTGACGCGCTCGGAGCTGATCGATCGCCTGGCCGTTCTTTTGGGCGGCCGGGTAGCAGAGAAACTGGTTTTCAATGAAATCTCCACCGGAGCTCAGAACGACTTGCAGCGGGCTACAGACATCGCCCGGTCCATGGTCGCGGAATACGGCATGAGCGATCGGCTGGGACTGGTGAGCTATGAGCGTCCGCGCCAGGCGATGTTTCTCCCGGAAAGTTTTTCTCCCGGTAAAAATTACAGTGAGACGAAAGCCGCTCAAATTGACGAGGAGGTCACGCGGTTTGTCGAGGAAGCCCATCAACGCGTGCGTAAAATCCTTTCGGAGCGGCGAACGGTTCTTGATGATTTGGCCCATCTTCTTTCTGAAAAGGAAAGTGTGCAGGGAGAGGAGCTTAGAAAGATGTTGTCGGCAGCCAAACCCGGAACGGCATCTTCATCGCCCGTTCAGCCATTGCGAAACATTACCGGAAAAGAAGAAAATTAAAATGGCATTCAATATGCGTCGACTTTCCCCCTTTCGATTTCCAATCAAACTTTGAGGGATGGGGAAAATGCTTGCTTCTTCGAGGTTATTGGCAAACGCCACCGGAAAGCTTAGAAAAAGGACAAGTCTGCTGTGGTTCGCATGATTCCGAACAATCGGATTACCCTGTTGCAAAACGGCAAAGCTTATTTTCCGGCCATCGAAGCGGCGCTGGACCGGGCGGTGCATGAAATTTATCTGGAAAGCTATATTTTCGAAAATGACACTACCGGACGACGCATTGTGGAAGCGCTCAGGCGGGCGGCCTTGCGCGGCGTAAAAACCCATGTGCTGATCGATGGATTCGGCTCGAATAGTTTGCCGAAAACCATGATCGATTACCTTAAAGCGGCCGACGTAATGGTGTTGAAGTTCCGGCCCAAGATATCGCCCTTGACCCTGCGGCGCCAAAGGTTGCGTCGCTTACACCGGAAAATTGTAGTTGTGGACCAGAAGATTGCGTTTGTCGGAGGCATTAATATTATCGATGATATGGATATGCCGAGTCAAACATCGCCTCGTTATGACTACGCTGTAAGCGTTGAAGGGCCGCTGGTTGGAGAAATTCATGCTTCGACCCGCCGGGTGTGGTCGCGAGTTGCCTGGACCCGCTTGCGACCTGGCTGGGGTCGGAACAACGGCAGACAAGCGCCTTCAAGCGAATCCAGGGGCCGTATGCGCTCAGCTTTTCTGGTAAGGGATAACATCCGCCATCGCCGAGATATCGAAGATGCTTATTTGCAGGCAATTGAACAGTCGCAATTCGAAATCATTCTTGCAAATGCCTACTTTTTGCCCGGATTGAATTTTCGTCATGCGCTTTTGGATGCAGCGGGGCGCGGTGTCCGGGTGGTTTTGCTGCTGCAAGGAAGAGTGGAATATCGATTGTTGCATTATGCCTCGCATGCCCTGTATGGCAGCTTTCTCGATGCAGGGATAGAGATCTACGAATACCACAAGAGCCTTATGCACGCCAAAGTGGCTGTGATTGATGAACATTGGGCGACGGTGGGATCCTCAAATCTTGACCCTTTCAGTCTGCTGCTCGCTCTCGAGGCAAATGTCGTTGTTGACGATGAAAAGTTTGCCAAAAAATTAAAGCATAGCCTGGAGCAGGCTATCAAAATAGGGGCACGGCGGATACTTCAAAATCATTGGAGAACCCAGCCCATCCGGCTGCGCCTGGTGAGCTGGCTATGTTACGGCTTGGTGCGATTCATGATGGGAATGACGGGGTATGCCCCGGGAAAAAGCCGGATCAAGTAAAGCCGATCAAGAACGCAGATTGAATGGCAGGCGCGTTAGTGGCTGTACAACAACCCGCACAGAGCACCCTGCCCTGTACCGGCAAAATGTTGATAAGTTCTATTCCAAAAGTATTCAAAAAGCCATTCTCGAAAGGGGATCTGGCCGTCAAGGTGCGGGAGGCGCTGATACAGTAATGAGTCAAGCGGCGCAGTCGACAGGCCATTACCGTCAAACAGCGGATTGCAATGAAAGGAGGTTTTGACATAATCCGTAAGCCATGGGCAGCACATGGCATACGAAGGAGATATTAATCGTGAGGGTAAAAAGCAAAAAGATTCTCCGGACCCTGCTCCATTTGAGTGCGCGTCCCGGCAAGACCGGGCTGTCTCAAAAGTCGACCGGCGACGAGCCGCCCCTGCGATCTGAGCTGTTCAGCAGCGATCAGATGAAGATGCACGGCAAGGCCCTGGCGGATTTGCACAAGCTGAGTTTGGGACGAGCTTCGGACCGACTTCTGGCGCGCGTGCGTAAAATATTTCATAAAATACAGCATTCACCCTATTTGAAAGTTATGTTGAGGTGTGGGACAGCTTACGGCAACGCCGCCAGCCGCTGATTACCTGGGTGGGTAACTTCTCATACAGGAACAATCTTCGACTGAATCGTAAAGCATATGCGGACTTTAAGGCGTATGTTGAAGTTAAGGGTTGATCGAATAGATCATACCGAACAGAGCTACGGGTAGCATTATGATGTTTGAAACCGAGGCGTGTGGTGCGGAAATAATTCGCGGGTGTGAACGGTCTGTCCGAAATTTATGAGCAACACAAAAACTGTGTAAACGCAAAGGAGGTAAGCGATGGCTGAATGGAATGAATCTCCGGGGGGGTCTTCGCCGTCCCTGGAAGAGATGCTGGAGAAAATTCGAGAGAAGTTAAAAGGATTCAAAGGCGGGCCGGCCTTTATCCTTGTTGCGGTTTTGGCGGTGTTGGTGGTCTTCTGGACCGCCTGGTTCACGGTGCAGCCGGAAGAGACGGGGATCGTGCAGCGCTTTGGAAAAGTCATGCGCACGGCCGGCCCGGGACTGCATTTCAAACTGCCGTTCGGTGTCGAAACGGTGCGTCTGGTGCCAACCGCCCGGGTGCTCAAAGAAGAGTTCGGCTTCCGGACGCTGTCCACCACGCCCGGCGAGAAGTCGCAATATAATCCGGCCGGTGGATACAAGGACGAATCGCTGATGCTGACCGGGGATTTAAACGTGATCGATGTCCAGTGGATCATCCAGTACCGCATCGAAGATCCGATCCGCTTCTTGTTCCAGGTGCGCGACACCCCGAAAACGATCCGGGATATCACTGAAGCGGTCATGCGACGGGCGGTCGGCAACCGCCTCGGCAGCGATGTGCTGACCACCGGCCGGGTGGCGGTGGCCAGTGAAGCAAAAGAGGAGATCCAGAAAATCTTAACCGCCTATGAGTCCGGGGTGCGTTTGGTGACCGTTGAACTTCAGGATGTGACCCCGCCGGATACCGTAAAACCGGCCTTCAATGAGGTCAACGAGTCTCGCCAGGACAAAGAACGGACCATCAACAAAGCCCAGGAGCAGGCCAACCGGGAAATCCCCAAGGCCCGGGGGGTGGCTGTGCAACAAATCAGCGAGGCCGAAGGCTACGCCCTTGAGCGCGTCAACCGGGCCGAAGGGGAAGCCACTCGGTTTGAGGCCATTTTAGGTCAGTACCAGGGGGCGCCGCAGGTCACGCGCAGGCGTTTGTACTTAGAGGCCATGACGGGGTTGCTGGCGGATATGAAGGGGCTTTATATTGTGGACAAAGATCAGAAAGCCATGGTGCCCTGGCTCCCGTTGGAGTCCGGCGGGCAACCATCAGCGGAAGGGAGGAAACCATGAAGTTTACCTTGAAAGCAGCGATCATCGGCATCGCGGTGGTCATCGTTATCGTGCTCTACAGCGGGCTTTACACGTTGGAAGAGGGCCGGCAGGCGATTGTCGTGCAGTTCGGCCGGCCCGTGGGGGAAACGGTGACCGAAGCGGGACTGCACATGAAACTGCCCTTTGTGCAGGAGGTCCGGCGATTCGAAAAGCGCCTGCTCGTCTGGGATGGGGATCCGAACCAGATTCCCACCAAAGGCCGTGAGTTCATCTGGGTCGACACCACGGCCCGGTGGCGGATTTCAGATGCGAAGAAATTCCTTGAGAATGTGGCCAGCGAAGCGGGCGCCCAGAACCGCTTAAACGATATTATCGATTCGGTGGTGCGCGACCAGGTGTCGAGCAGCGAACTCGTGGAGCTTGTCCGCAGCGCATCGTGGGAAGTCCCCGAGGACGAAGTGCTGAAAGAGGTCCCCAAGGAGCGGGAAGAAGAGCTTAAGAAAGAGATTGCCCGGGGAAGGGAGCAAATCACCCGAACGATCCTGGCTGAAGCGCAAAAGATCATCCCCCAGTACGGCATCGAGCTGGTGGATATGCGGATCAAGCGCCTCGATTACGTGGAAAGCGTCCGCGAGAAGGTCTATGAGCGCATGATTTCGGAGCGAAAGCGCATCGCCGCGCAGTTCCGCTCGGAAGGAGAAGGGCGCAGCGCGGAGATTCTCGGGACGATGGAAAAAGAGCTGCGCCGGATCCGATCGGAGGCCTATCGTCGGGTACAGGAGGTTCAAGGCAAGGCCGATGCGGATGCCACGCGCATTTACGGCAAGGCGTACAATCAGAATCCCGAATTCTACGCCTTTTTGCGCACCCTTGAAAGCTACAAAGAGAAAACAAATGAGAATTCCGTGCTGATCCTCACCACCGACAGCGACTTCTATCAATATGTTAAGCAAGCGACGCCGGATGAAACCCAGGGCCTGTCGGCTCCGGTTTCAGGAGGGACTGCGCCATAGGCTGCCGTGCGTTCAACAGCGCAGGGTATCCGTCGGTAACCTCAAATTGTATGAAAGAACCGGGCTCAGGATTTATGAAAATGGGTGGATTCTACAAGGCGGCAACCCTGACGTTGCTTCTGACCTGTGCGTGTGCGGCGGTGATATGCGGTTGCCGGTCCGATCAGGGGACCGATGGGTCATCGGACGGCGTTGTTGTCGTGCCTCATGGGTACATGGCCCGGCTGGAGCAGGTGCATGACGGCCGGATGATCGGGTTCGGACCCTTCGTGGGCTATTATTTTCGGCCGGAGGACCCCGAGGATCTGAGCCGGTTGCGATTCGTCTGTTTCAACGAAAAACGGTTCTACAGTTCGGACATGCCCGACGGCGCCAAACTATACGAAGGCGCCGCGCTGCGGGCAACGCTGCCCCGGGTCGATGTCGCCGTCCCCACGCGGGACAGGATCCATCCAATATTTTTTCAGGAAGCGCCCGAAGCCTGGCGAAGCACGCGACCGGAGCCCCGGGACGACTTTGTGCATTTTCACTCCTGTTACGACGGTGCGGGACCGGTGCTGACCGGATACTGGATTCGCCATGTGGCCGTCTCCGAATTCACCTATGACATGGGGGGTCGGGTCGGGAAAGAGAGCCCGCTGTATCACCGGGTTCGCAAAGGGCCGGACCGGGAATTTGCCAGGATCATCGAATTCGACAGGGGTCCGGAAAAAGACAATTAATCGGCATCTTTCCGGACCAACTCGAACGCATTGATGACGATATACTAAGGGTTCGCTCAAAAATAAATTCGCAGAATTGGCGCTCAGATTTAGGTCAGATTTGGTTGCTGCGATTGAGCGAAGCCACAGGAATAGCGAGCTATTTTGAGGACTTCGCGATTGAGCAACAGCCAAATATGGCCTGAAGCTGGGATGCGAAAATGTGAAGTTATTTTTGAGCGAACCCTAAATACGGAAAGGACGGAAAAGACATGAAAAACGGCAAACTGATTCGTTATGCGGCGACAGTCGCGATTTTGCTGCTCGGCGTCTACTGGTCGGCAGCATCGGCGACCAGCGGCGCAGCCGGTCAAGCTTATCCCAACGCCCGTTTCCTGGCTACCGCCGAGTGGCTGAAATCCCACAAGGATGACGCGTCCATTGTGATCGTGGATGTCCGAATGGACAAATACGTTGAGGGGAAGCTGATCCCCGGCGCCATCCGCATGCCCTGGGTGCAATTCCAGTACGGCGATACCGCCGGCAACATGGGCGAGGTGTTCGTGGGGATCGCGAGGGCACAGCAACTGCTGGGCGAGCACGGCATCGCCCGGAACGACACCGTGGTGCTTTACGATTCGGTCAAACGGGACGGGGGCGCCACCAGTTCCTATATTTTCTGGGTTCTCGACCTGTTGGGCCACAAGAACATGAAGGTGCTGGAGCGGGGCATCGACGGCTGGATCGATGCCGGTGGAGCAACGGTGCCTACACCCCGCAAGCCCGAGGCGGTCCTTTACCAGGCCCTTTCGGGCGAGATCAAGCTGCGCAAATGGGTGAAGGCCGAGTACCTGCTGCCGCGGCTCGGTGATCCCTATTATCAGATCCTGGATTTCCGTTCTCGTGAAGAATATCTAGGCGAAAAGCCTAATACTGCGCTGGACGGCACGGTGCTCAGGCTGGGACATGTCCCGACCGCAATTAACAGCGATTACACCCTCAACTGGACCACCCCCGACATCAAGGCGCTCAAGCCTTACGCGGCGTTGCAGAAACTTTACAGAGGCCTCGACCCCGGCAGGGCCCTGATCACCTACTGCTATTCGGGCCGACGCGGATCATTCGGATATTTCGTGCTCCGGCTAATGGGCTTCGAGGACGTGACGCTCTATGATGCCTCTTGGATGGAATGGGGCAATAAACGTTATTACTACCCTGTTGAAACTGCGGAAAACGTTCTTGCCGGCGATGCCCTGCCGGGGACGAGGTTTCCATCCGCCGCCTTCAACCGTCCGGGAAAGACGACCCAACAAAGCGGCGCGGCTGCTGCATCCGGAGACAACCGCGGTTCCAAAAGCGGGTATGTCTCCTGCGGAGGATAAACCACATGGAACATAAAAACAAACAATGCATCCCCTATTGGAAATGGGTCCCGGCCGCGTTTGCCCTGGCGGGCATCATCGTCTTTATTTTCGCGACCTACGGACCCCCAGCCTCGTCCAGCGGATTCGTGAGTCTCCTCAAAGGCTTTTTTGAGTGGTCTGCGCCGGATTACGCGGCGGCCAAGGCCCACTACAAGGCCATTCCCGGCCCCGGCTCGTGGCTCTTCGCCTTTGTGCTGGGCATGGCCATCGGCGGCTTTATCGCCGGGCGAACATCCAAAGAAATCCCGGTGCGCGATGTGCCGCCCATCTGGAAGAAGCGCTTCGGCGACAGCCGGGCAAAACGGTACGCGGCTACTTTTTTCGGCGGCTTCCTGATTCTCTTCGGATCGCGGCTGGCCGGCGGCTGCACCCTGGGGCTTTTCATCTCCGGGTCGACACAACTGGCCATCAGCGGCCTTTATTTCGGTGTCGTCATTTTTGCCGCGGCCATGCTCACCGCCCGGCTGATCTTCGGCAAGATTGCGGAAAAGGAGGAGATCCAATGACAACTATTTGGCTGGGACTTTTTTCGGGTATCGCCTTCGGATTCGTCATCCAGCGCATCGGCGCCACCGACGCCCATCGAATGGCCCGATCTCACCTGATGCTGGATGCGGACATCCCCCGGTTCATGGTTCTTGCGGTGGCCTTGTCCGCCGTTGGCCTTTTCGGGCTCCAGTCGGTCGGCGTGGGACGCACCCTGCCCCTGCCCACCAGCATCGTGGCCACAGGGCTGGCCGCAGTGATCTTCGGCATCGGGTGGGGGCTGACCGGGTACTGCCCCGGCACCACCTGGGCGGCTGCCGGCGAGGGACGCATGGATGCGGTCTTTGCTTTGCTGGGCGGACTCGCCGGCACAGCCCTTTTCGCCCAGTTGCACGAGACGCTGATCCCCATTTTATACGATCCCACCAACGTGGGGCAGATCACCCTGACGGATCTGTTCGGCAATCATGCCGCAGCCGTCGCGGTGTTGGCCGTCGGTTTCGGCCTGTGTACCTGGGGCATCGGAAAGCTGTGGAGGTCGGGCAAACGGGTCGTTGCCTCCGAACAAGGACCCGATTCGGAGACGTCGTCGGGTAACGCCCAAAAAAGCGGCTGACCAAAGGA
>CAZIIV010000025.1:0-25113 GCA_964539365.1 uncultured Desulfobacteraceae bacterium
ATGGAACGGAATTCTTATATTGATATGACGCTTAAACCTAGCGCGAAAATCGGTGATTAAAATAAATGGATATATAAAGAGATTAAAATCCAAAACTGCAGTATAATGAAAAGCCAATTATCAAAAACAGTTCTTGCCGGGATCTCTCTGATTTTTCTAAGCCAAGTATTTATGGGTTGTATGGGCACATTTCCTAAAGATAGGCCGGTGGGGCCAAAAACTTATAAAATCAAAACCAAAATTAAGCTAAAGGGTTTTTACCGGACGTATCTTGTACACATTCCATCCAGATATGATCCGAAAAAGCCGCTTCCCTTAGTTGTTGTCATCCACGGAGCCTTTGATACAGCCAAAGGAATGGAAAAGTTTACAGGTTTTAGTGATCTGGGAGATCGCGAAGATTTTATTGTCCTGTATCCCAATGGATTCGGAATTTTGGGATATTTTCAGCACTGGAATGCAGGGCACTGCTGTGGAAAAGCTGCGCATGACAATTTGGACGATGTTGGATTTGTTGCTTCTGCTATTGAGGATGTGTGTGCTCGTCTATCAGTTGATCGCAGCCGTATCTACATGGTTGGTTTTTCCAATGGCGGTATGCTGACCTATCGTTTTGCAGCTGAAAGGGGTGATCTTCTGGCTGCTGCCGCACCACTGGCCGCATCTATTGGCGGTAAACCTTCAGCGGATGCTCCGGAATGGCATATTCCAAAACCCAGGCTGCCGATTTCCATTATCAGTTTTCATGGCATAGCAGACGATGATGTCAGCTTTGAGGGAGGTATCAGTAAGCATCGAAAAGGAACCCGCTCTTACTGGTCGGTTAATGATTCGATAAATTTCTGGGTTAAACACAATGGTTGTAGCCCTCAATCTGGTAAAGAGTATCTGCTTAATGGGAGTATTTATGTGCAGTCATGGACTGATTGCAAAAACGACTCGGAAATAACGCTATATCTGATTAAAGACTGGGGCCATGTCTGGCCGGGAAAATATTTTACGACGTCTTTGGCCAAGGATGATCCGCTCAAAGGTTTTGACGCTGCCGAAATCATTTGGGATTTTTTTAAATCTCACCACCGACAACCATGATGATCTGAGCTGAATGCCTCGAAAAAATTATCAGGCCTTGAGGAGTATTGAATAGATCTTATTTTTATTCATTGTTTTAGTCGTTGAATAAAGCTTTTTATATTGTCTTCAGTGGGTTAACAAGTGATGAACTCGCAAAAAGTCGTCACTCCGGTGAAAACCGGAGTCCAGATGCTCTGCAACTGTTTGAAAATACTGGATTCCGGCTTTCGCCGGAATGACAGAAAACGGTATTTTGTGACTTTTTGCGAGTTCATCAACAAGTAAGGTTATTGTATATCAGCTTTTAATATAAAAAGTATAGCAGTGTTGACTATGCCCTAATTTCCGATATCTCTGTTTTGCTGTTCGCCCCAAACCTGAACAGTCTGTTTCTTCCATATCCCTCCAAGGATACTAAATGTATGCATATCTGCAAAATTAATTTGAGTCAAACCGGACCGTTTGGCTGCATCGCCTATAGCCCTGCTGTTCCACTCCGCACTTATAGTTAAACCACTAACCGGTTCCTTTAATTGATTGCTGCTAATTGCTGCAGATTTATTCCCAACAGGAGTATTATTCATGTTTAAAACCAGAGGAACCGTTGAATTGGTATATATGAGACCTTGCATACACCCTGAACATATTGCATAAAACGCACAAATTAAGAAAAAAAATAAAATTTTATGCATAAAAATTTAATCCCCATAGGCAATTGTTGTTAGACGGGAATATAGCCCGAACAATATTACAAAATACTCCGTATCCAAATGGTTAATGGTCTTTATGCCACCGTTTTTAGCAGCAGCTGCAGCACCGGCGTCGCCCCAAAGGAATAACCATGCGATAGAGTGGGCATGTGACTCTCCTATTTTTGAACCAAGCTGTGTTTTATACGTATCGGTATCAAGGGGAACTCTTACTTTAGTATAAATACATCCAGACAATAATGTAGAACTAAGTATTATTGTAACTAAAACCAGGAAGAAAGTATTGTTCATATATTTAAACATCTCCGGATTCTTTCATGGAGTTATACTCAGGTATCAGCTTATTACAGCTTAACATTTAATCTTTTTTTCCGATCAAGTTTATATGACTAATTCTCCGGATAATACGCTTGAGGGCTATATTGTCAAGAAATTTTTCCATCTGTCTGGTATGCAAGATAATCATCAGTCAACCGGCATGATTTTTTTTTGCCATTTTTGTTAACACCTGTCCGGTATAATTTTGTTGGCATTTAAAGATAAAACTTTTTACCTTTCAACCTTTCGTCCATTATCAATCGGGATCATAACCGGTTTGCCGATAATATCAGACAGAGGAATAACCGATAGATCTTTGTCTTTTAGGCCCATAAGAATGAGTTCGATTTCATTTAACCAGTGCAGAGTTAAACGCTCATTTTTCTGTCTGATATCATGAAGCAGGACGATGTCATCGGGACGAATACGATTTAAAATATTTCTTGAAATGTTTTTTATCCAGCGGTTCCCTCTATCAAAAGCACGACAGCTGAAATTGATGATATATATATCTGATTGTAACAAAGCCTGCCGAAATCTCGGGCTGGTAATACCTGCAGGAGGACGAAAGGCCATTGGTTGTATACCGAAATTGCGCAGCACATTTTGCGCAGATTCGATTTCCTTGATGATACCTTGACAGCTTTTTAGAGAAATCATGTTGTTATGAGTGTAAGAATGATTACCGATTAAGTGCCCTTGCAGCAGGATTGCTTTTATTAACTCCGGATGCTGGGCTACTTTTTTCCCGTTAACAAAAAAAGTTGCTTTTACCCGATACTTTGACAGAAGCCGCAACAACAGCGGTGTGGACAGTGGATCCGGACCATCATCAAACGTAAGAGCTATCGCATTTTTGCCGGATGTTCCCCGACTGATTATCGGAAGGTAGAAACTGAAATTTGGAAAGAAAGGCGCCACCAAACAAAGCAGGATAAAACCTGATAGAGGAATTACGGATAACCGAGCATCAAAAAACAACAGAAATAGAGCAATGAGAAATGACCCAATGCCGATGCGTTCGGCCATTGAAAACGGTATGTTTCCCGAATTGATCGATTTTGTTAAAGCCGATGTTTTTTTCTTAATATTTATCACCTCCCCTGGCAAACGGTCATTCCCCGGCATTAGGAATATACAGATTAGGAACATAACATAAAGACTTATTTAACTTAATCATGGTCTGTTCTTTACGACAAACCAGACTAATTCCCCTTTAAATCCTGACGACTCAATCTTTTCAATTATGAATCCGGTTTTCAAAATTGCCGTCTTAATTTCCTCGACGGATCGGTAATAAGATGGTATTTTCAAAAGTCGAAGTTTTAAGTTTTCCAGCCACCATATCCATGGAAATTGTCGTTTAGGGGGAATAGCTGCCCTGATAATTAGATTGGCGTCACTACGAAGATCATTGTAAAGATTCTGTAACGTTAATTTTAAAATATCATCCTCTAAATAATGTAAAATGTCCAGCATAATCGCTAAATCCACAGGTTCAGAGACCGCCGGAATTTTCGGTGCGCAGCCGTTCGATATCACACCTCTTTTTCCAACCGCCACAGATGCAATTCTGGTCTTTCGATAATCCGGGTCAATGCCATATACTGTTGCTTCCGGAAAGCATTCGAGCAACCAGCAGGCAGGAACACCGTATCCACAGCCTATGTCAACAATCGTATAGTTCTCATTACGGTTCTTCAATAATCGGGGCAGCTCCGAAAACATAGGATCGAAAATCATTTTAAAACGGGCAAATAATCGGGGATAGGCTTCCATATTTTTATAGCGCCTCAAGACTCGCTCTTGAAGATTTTCGTGAGTAGAGTTATCTACTTTGCGAGATTTAAACCGATGATCCAAAACCGGCGGCAAGATTATAAACGCACCGATGAGAGAATAGCTGATACCTATCAGCGAAGTAATTCCTCCACTTCTTAAGAGCGAATGTTCCGCTGAACATAAAACGCCAAATCCAATGATCGTTGATGCCGAGGCCATAAAAACTGTCAACCGGATAAGACCGAAACATGGATGAGTTGCATCGCCGTAACGCTGATAGGATCTGGTAAAAAATAGTGAATAATCAATTCCCATGCCGAGGACGATAATGGCCAGCATTATCCCAGGAATATCTAGTGAGTGTCCTATCAATTTCAATGTCCCCAGGGTACATATTAGAGCAAATATTACCGGCAGCAGAGAAATTAAGGTTAAGGTCACATCAAAAAAGAAAATAAATAAGAGAATCGTAACGCCAATACCAATAATTACCAATATCTTCAAGAACATAGAAAATAGTAGCGTGCCCAATCTCTTCGAAAAAAAATTTTGATCAAACAGCTTACCCAGCGAACTATATTTTGCATAAAATTCATCCGCCCTGTAAGACGGTCCTGCGGTCATATTACAGACCTGTATCCATGTTTTTTTATCAGGGCTGACTGTAATACCCATCATATCAAAAAAATTGTCGGGAATAGCTGTATACTCAGGAGGATAAAAATCTGGATCTAATATTTCATAAAAAGGTTCAAACGCATCTTCGGTGAAGCCCAGATCAAAAGAATATACTTTCATTGTTTTTTTTAGCTCTTTAATTCGATTGTTGTTCCAAAAATTTTTCCATGCTGCGAAATTTTGTTTTCTTCGATCTTCTCCGGGAAAAATCATAGACGGCACAAAACCTGAGGACAGAGTGCCTGAAAGCCGATCCTTATATATCATCTCAAGTAGCCGATCTCCTTTTTTCTGAAGTTCTCGGATGCTTCCACCGTCAGTCATTATAAATATCTTATTGAATGGCATATTCCACACATTTGCAACCAGATTATCAGCAGTTGCGGTTTCTTTGCTCACCGTATTCATTGAGGAAAGGCTGACATTGAATTCCGGTTTCGCGAGAAAAAGCATAACAACAGCAAAAATAAGGGCAAGAAAGGCGCCTTTTTTACCCACCTGGGCAAACCTGTCGACTATCTTTTGAAGCACTAAAGCCTTTGGCCGCGCCGGTGGCATTTCAGGAAAAATCATGGGAAAAACGGTATGAACGAAAATAAACGAAAATGAAATTCCAAGCGCTGTGAACTGACCCAGTTGTTTCAAAATAGGAAACCCACTTATATTCAGTGCAGCAAAAGCACCTATGGTTGTCAGTGCTGCGAGCAGTCCCACGGCCCAGACCTCTTTGGATGCTTCTTTGCCATAAGTCATATGAGGTTGATCAAGAAACAATAAATAAGCGATACCATGATCGACGGATATCGATATGACCGCTCCACCGAAACCTAGTACCATAAGGGATATAGATTTATGCAACAATGAAAATACAAAAAATGCGACCATCACGCCTGCGACGGCCGGGATGAGCGCCAACAACCCCAAATACGGTCTAGGAAAAGCAATGATGAGCAGCAACATTATACCAATTGTCGCAAACAGGATTGCGTTGCGAACATCTCGTCTAATAATCAGTTCGTTATCAAGGGCAGCGCGATATGCGCCTACCGGTGTCAGTGTAACCTGATATCCCAATTCAGAATAGTCTTGGATGAGTTGCCTTGACAGCGTCTGAATCAGTTCGGTCGCCTTTCGGGCGAAGGCCGTATCAATACTTGAAGTTGTCGTCTTGGCGATTACGAGCAGGTGTTTACCGTCAGGTGATATCAGCTGCCCTTTATATATGCGGACATTCTGCGACGGTGACAGATAAGCCAATTTGGCCATTACAAAATCTTTAAGCCCGAGCGGATCCTTTGAAATAAATTCAGTCTGACCGATGCCTCCCAAATTTAACAATTGGGTTTTAATATCTACCAGTTTTTTTTTAATTTTTTGAGGGTTCAGCAGAGGTTTAATTGTATTATTCAGTTCGTTTGCGGAGAACATCACCGGTAAGTCATCTAAAATATGAAGTGATAACATCGGCATAAGATTCTGAATATCTTGCATGCCGACATTTTTGAAAAGCCCGCTTTGCTTTAATTTTTTTTCAACAAGTTGTCCGCATTCAACGAGAATATCCAAATCATCTTTTTGATGACTGACATCAATGATCAGTTGGTCTTGAATTGAATGGTTCGTAAAAAAAGTCAGCGCATCGGATATTATTGGATCATCTTTCGGAAGAAAACCGATGATATCCATTTCGATTTGCATTCGATATAATCCGATGGAAAATAAAACGACGGCAATAAAAACAATGAATATTAACCGGCGCCAGTTAAAAGTCGTCGATTTCATCTGTACCGAAAACCTGGATCATGAAGGTATTTTTTTGAATATTTAAGAAAACCTTGCACACATGATAAAAAAACAGACTCATTTAACTTCAAACAATACGGCATCTATAACCACTGCGATATTATTAAAATGTGCAAAACTGAGGTTGTTTTTTTTATCATTAGCAAGAAAATTGATTCCATATCAGACAAACACCAAACAATTAGAAAACCCATTTCAGGACAAGCAATATTAGAATAATGTGAATCGCGATGATTATTATTCTATAACGATGATAGAATTCATTCCATTTCTGAATTCGCCGAAGTCCTCCACACAATCTTCGAAATTTATCCAGTTGCGCATATCGGCTGTTATCCGAACGGGAGTTGCTCTGAAAAGCAAAAGAAGGATAAATTAGGTAAAATGCATCCGTAAAATTATACAGAACGGTATCATAAGGCCTCCCCTGCCATTGAATTTTAACTAGAGATTCAGCAAAGTTGCGATTCAATACATATGCGTGGGCAAGGCTTCGATACTTCACTTTTAGCACTGATTTATTATCCGTTCTTTTGCTGTACGAAACCAGACATCCAAAAAACAGGGCATGCCAATGGGGGGTGGTCGATAAAAAGTCAACACAATTTTTAAGACCGACCGGGCTGAATCTTTCAAACAGGATGTCGTCTTCAAATATGACAATATTTTTTGCGCCAGCCCGGATTCCTTTTTTTATACAGGACATGTGTGATTCGAATATACCCTGTTCACTGTTATGCGGATGCTTTTTCACAATTACAAATTCAACTTTATCCAACAACCCGATCTTAGCAAATTGAATTTGTGCGTCCGCTCGTCTGTCTGGTCGTTCATTTAACGAGATGCAATAGATTCTATCAAAATACTCCCAATATTTGGCAGAAGTTTCAGCTCTCATCATTCGTTAGACGATGACTCATTATTTTCTTGAACCCCGCAAGCCATCGCTCAAAAATCGAGGAGCTTGCCGGACGAGGATACTGTAGTGGATATTTTATACGTCGCCGGTCACGGGTGCATGCCCATAAGAGACCGGTAGAAGCTCTTTCAAAACCCCATCTAATTTTGATAAGCTTTTTCAATTGCTTTCTGAACCGCATTCATAATAACGCGACTGCTGTTGGTCGCTCCACTGACTACATCAACTCTGGTTGACTGGGTTTCGATAATTCTCTCTAAAATAGGCAACTCTGCCTTCTTACCTTTCCAGGCCTGGTGTTCAGCTATTTCAATATTGAAAATTTTGTTTTTCCTTTCACTCCCGCTCTAAAGACTTGTCTTGAAACTTAAACATTCCGGTAGAAACAAGGAGGCCTTTAAGATAAGGCTAAAAATTCGCCTATACTTTTGTTTAATTTAAAAATGTTGAAGCTGTTCCAATCACATGCGCACAGTTGAGATACTATTTTACTCATGAAATGCTTACACGGTTGGCTTGAAAAAATCAACCAATTTCATTTTACTGCCATCTGGTTTTTTTACGTTCAATTGCTATAACTCTTTGATATATATACCTAATTCAAATATAGGCTCGGGGTTCAGGGTAAGCCCGCCAGGCGGATAAAGCGTGGAGCGGTGAAAAAGCAGAGCATTAACTTATTATTTGAGCATCTCAAACCGTTTCATAACGCCACAATGAGCACTGAGATTGTTTTTTAGATAGGTTCATGTTACTATGGATGCAGGCAAGCCGGTAAAGCACAGGATATTCCACATCCCGGTCAGAAAGATTGAGCATAGATGAAAATAAATTTCATAAAAAGAATTGCCAACACCGAGTATGTTCGTGGTACCATAGAGGAAAAAGCCGATTTAAGCGCGTTTAAAAAAAAGCCTTCTTTGCGGGTGCTTCTGGGGATATCATTCATCGGTTTTAGTTATATTATCGGTTGGCCCGCAATAAGCGTGTTGGGAACGCTGTCTATCTATCTGAACGAGCCCTGGCTGCTGGTCATCGGTGGTCCGTTATTATACGGGCTGTCACATTTGGTATTTTTGTTAGGAATGTATTTTGCTGGCGCTCAATATGCCAAGATCTTTCTGCGGTGGGCGACCCGTATCGTGGTTGAAAAATTGAGCAGTAAAAGCATGCCATCATCCGAATAAGATTTGGTTATGTCAAAGCAGAAAATCATTTATTTGACGCAACTGTAAGAAATAAATGTTCAATGATTTTTCTGTCATATTTTCCGGTTGATGAAACGGGAATTTTATCGACGATTCTAATACGACGGGGGATAGCATAAGGCTCAACGATTTTTGAGGCCCTCTCTCTGAAACGATTTTTGTCAATATTTCCCTGAACTAGAGCACATATTTCATTTTCCTTGCCCCGAGGGTCGGGAAGAGTTATAAGTGCTACTTCCACAACCTCTTGAATTTGTTTTAATTTATTTCTTATTTCTTCCATATCTACTCGCTTTCCGCCCACCTTTACAATACCGTCAACTCGACCTAGAAACAGAAATTTATTGTCATCATCAACTCTAACCCGATCTCCTGTCATAAAAAAGCCTTCAGAGTCTCTGGGGACTTGAGGTGAAATAAAAGCCGACCGAACATAAAGTCGTTCGTCAACAACTTTCCAGTCAACAACATCAAACGGTTCCATAGTTGCCTCTTTTGCGGCCTGACAGCGGCTTGCGATACCACCGGTTTCCGTAGAACCATAAATCTCAAAGAGATTGACGCCAGTTTGTTTGTGAAAATAGGTTTCATCCTTCTTATTGAGTTTCCCGGCAGAAGAAAAGGCAATCCTGAGGGAATCACCCGGGATTTCTCCACCTCTCAATATTCTGTAATGCATGGGAACACTTACCAGAATTGTTGCAGAATGCCTTTTCAGGGCATTCCGTATCTCCTGAGGAAAGGTGCAAATCTCTGCAACAACTCCGGCGGATGAAACAAAAGGGATTAGTACGGTAAAAAGGAAGCCGTAAATATGATAAGGGGGTACGGTTGCAAGAATGCGATCATCCTTGGATATATTAAATCTTTGTGAGAGGTAAAACGCCTCTTCAAACATATTTCGAGGAGTTTTCGACCATATTTTGGGTTTACCTGTAGAACCGCCTGTATAAAATTTCAAAAAAACTGAATCCGGGCCTGTAATGAGGGAAAAAGAAGGGGCGACGGTACAATATGAATCGGGAACCACCGGGTTGATTTCAGGAGGAAGTTTCTCCGGTTGATCTGTAACTGCTGTTTCGAATCCTACAACCTGGTGTATCTCCCGAACAGTCTGCTCTGAAAGGGCATAGGGTAAGACCATGGTTGAATCGGAATCAAGGGAAGCCAGAAGGGTAGCCGCAATAATCCCTTTGTCTTCGGTACAAACACATGTTGTTCCATTTATCGATTTTAATGAATTACGTATGTTCGCAGCAAGGGTATAAATGTCTTCATAAGTGTATTTAGAGATAACAAATTCACGCTTCGAATGTCTATAACCCGAAAGAATCTGCTCGAGTTTTTTTAAAAACATACTTTATCTCTTGTATTAAGACGGTTCCTTTTAAAAACGCCTCAGTTCTATTCCGAGGTTGCTGAAAAAATTCATTTCTGGATAAACACTACTTCATTATCCATTGGGGAGGAGTCATCCGACCCGCACTCACATCTTTCATTCGGACTCCCAGAACCCCTTCACAAACCTCACCGTTTTGACCATAAATCCAAATATCAAATATCAAGAGTTTCGGATCGTTCTGAATTGGGATGATTACGGCTTTATAGGATTCTCTTGTACGGGTTGGGTAGAATATATGTCTTTCTTTTAATCCTACCGGGAAAGCCACTACATGACAATACCGTTGTCCCCATGCACAGGCCACATGAAACGCTGCATCCAGAGGAAACGGTGAACCTAATAAAAATTCATTACAAGGAATAAAACTGCTGCTACAGACCTTTGCGACTGCGCCACTTTCGGAAAAGTGCAGAAGATCCTCCACATTATGATAGGCCGGTCCAAAAGGCACAAGTTCGCTGTAAAGACGTTCTGGCGGAATCCTATAACTAGTTTTTTCCGAAATTGTATCACCGTCAAAAGGACGTTTTTCGGTTGTCCTTTCGGTAAGGGTAAAATTTAAGGTTACATGTTCTTTAACACGGGTAATGGGTGTTTTTTTCGATCGGGTTTTGGTAATCAATTTTGATATGATACGAGCATTTTCATAGACTTCAATTTCATTGAACGCGGTAATATTTTTTTCTTCAGGGAAAATATATAGAAATTTATCAAATCTCACATCCAAAATACAGGTGACTTTAGTGTGCGGCATATGGCATTGGGTTGAGACGGCCAGGATTTGCATGGCTTCTACTGCAGGCAAGATGGGCTTTCCCTCAAATTGATGGTCCAATAAATAGGGCATAACCTTTATGTTAAGGGGAAGGCGGACTTTATCAACTATCTTGGAAAATTTTTCCATAAAGCAAGCGTATTTTCATCAATCCCTATAGGTGTTCCAGAAGAATTCGTTGCGCAATGCCAGGTAAATCCTTTACAGATAAGTTCATTGGTTTCTATAAGGGTGATCACATAATCAAACCGAATTTTCACGCGTTCCAACTCCGACGGACGGGTATAAATATATATGGGGTCATCGTATCTCAGCGGGTTGTAATAATTCACACCAATCTGAATGATTGGATACACATAACCGTTTTCCTCAATTAAGCGATACGGATAGGCAGCATCTCGCATCAGCGATGATCTTCCCAATTCAAAGTATATCAGATAGTTGGAATGATAAACCAGCTGGGAACGATCTGTGTCGGCATAAAGAACACGATGCCTGCATCTGTGCCATATCAGATTGCTGACCTTGTCTCTCGCATATCGCTCATCACCGTTTAAAGCTTTAAAAACAGGTGGCTTAGGCCTCATTTTTGGATTAGTTCTCCATTGATATGGTTTTTATTGTTATCATCCTATGGTGACTCAGATTACACTCCCTTAAAAACAACGCAGCAATTGGTTCCACCAAATCCGAATGCATTAGAGAGAAACAGATCGTAGCTTTTTCTGCGAACCGTATTGGGAACCACGTCTATACTATCCAATTCAGGGTCGGGGATATGATTCACTGTAGGAAGTATAAGGCCGTGTTGCATTCCCTCGATACCCAGAGCGGCTTCAATGGCGGCCGAAGCGGCAAGTGTATGTCCGATCTGTGATTTGTTGGAAGAAATTGGTATTTTTTCAATTTCATACTCACCAAATACCATTTTCAGACAATCAATCTCAATTTTATCTCCTTTTCGTGTAGATGTACCATGAGCGTTGACGTATTGAATATCACCGGGCCGGATTCCTGCATCATCAATTGCTCCTCGTATGGCACGAATAACGGTCTCCGGATTTGGTCGTGTAAAATGATAGGAATCAGATGTCCATCCAATACCCATCACCTCTGCCTTCGGTGTCAAACCGTAGACGGAAATCATCTCTTGAGCGGCCAGAACCAGCACTCCACCGCCTTCGGAAAGGATCATTCCTTTTCTGTCAATACTGAATGGTCGGGAGGCCTGTTTTGGATCATGGAATGCACGATCTCCTTCAGTGATCTTCGCGGTAGCGTTCATATTGGCAAACCCATAAATGATTTCCGGAATAATACATGTATCCACACCACCGGCAAGGACAAAATCACAATCACCATCCCGTATCATTCTTGCCCCGATACCGATGGCGTGATTCGCAGAAGCACATGCACCCTGTGGGGAGAATATGGGGCCGGTGAAGCCCATCATCATTCCAGCTTTACCGGATGGCAAATTAGCGCATAAATTAGGTAACAGATAGGGACTAACCTTGAATGGGCCCTTGTTTAGGTGATTGTCCATGGCAATTCGAAAAGAATCGGTTCCGTTCAAAGCAGAACCGATAAGACATGCCGTCCTTGGCCCGGTATCTTTATCTATTTGTAGTCCTGAGCGCTCAAGAGCATCTTTACATATCGCCATGGTCAGGACGACATACTCCGCGTTCCAGTTGTATACCTCCTTTCGATTCATAAAGTCCATGGCTAACGGGTCCCAGTCAGGAATTTCTCCCACCACGTTGCTAAGGGAATCGACTTGACACTTGGTCACTTTTCGAAAGCCGGCCTCCCCCCGTACAGCCTGTTTCCATGTTTTATCAAAGGTACTGCCCAAGGGCGTTGCAGCACTGTATCCAATGACAAAAACATGTCTATTTTTAGGTGCTTTCATAATTTTTTTTAAATATTCTATTGTATCCTATGAAAAACGATACATGAGTTACAACCACCAAAACCGAAAGCATTTTTCAATATATATTCCTGTTGAAGTTTCCTATTGCCTTCCGGGACACAATCCAGTTCAACTTCCGGGTCCGGTGTATAGTTGATGGTTGGCAACAAAACATCATTAAGCATGCCTTCAATCAGAAAAACAGATTCAATAGCGCTGGATGCACCCATGGCATGGCCAATCAGGGACTTGTGAGCTGAAACCGGTGCCAGGTTTTTTCCGAAAACCGCTTTTAAGGCATCAAATTCCACCTTATCACCGATTCTGGTTGATGCAGCGTGGCCATTAACAGCGTCGATATCTGATGGACTGATACCGGAATTTTCAATACTCTCGGCAATACATCGTTTGACTGTCTCAAAATTCGGCGCCACGAAATGATAGGCGTCTGAGGTCATGCTCCAACCGGCAATTTCAATATGATAGTTCAAACCGTGTGCCCGGGCAAATTCCTCAGTTACAATAATAATTGCCCCTGCCCCTTCGGAGATAACAAAACCTCTTCGATCAACGGAAAAAGGACGACTCGCTCTTTGAGGAAGTCCATTGGTAAGCCCTTGTTTTGGACGATAGGTGCAGTTCATGGTCGCAAAACCCGCAACGATTGGTTCAACCAGGGGAAAATCGACCGCACCGCATATGACGACATCAGCCATTCCCTGTTCCAGAAGCATTGCCCCTATGATCATAGACGTAACACCGGTGGCACATGCCGTAACCGTTGTTGTCATCGGGCCGGTTGCCCCGGTTAAAATGGATATTTTCCCACCCACCATGTTAATGCAAGAGTTGGGATTGGCATAAGGTGGGGGCAACTTGCCTGATGAAACCATGCCGCGATCCGCACTCAGAAGCGAGTCCGGACCACCCACTGCCGAACTGAAAGTAATGGCTACTCTGGGTGACAAACTATGGGTAATTTCTATTCCGCTAGCTTGTAGGGCACGATATACTACAAGCATTGCATATTTGAAAATCGGTGATGGCCATAAGGCCAAAGCACGGGGGCTTAAAAAATTGTATGACGTGGTATCAATATCATCCACCTGACCGGCAATTTGCACAGGGAAATTTTCTTTAACTGGAAAGCGGGTTAGTTCCCCAATTCCACTTTCGCCGTTTAGTGCACGTTCCCATTGAGTCTCCAGGGCGGTACCCAGTGATGACACGGCATCATATCCGACTACGACCGCTTTTTTCATCCTAATTCTTGTAATGCGTTAAGTTTTGAATGTTAAGAAAATTATTTTCGAATCTTAATACTTAAAGACAATACTTAATAAGACAATAAAATGTGCCTAGGAGGAAATTTCATTCCTTCTTAAACACCTTTAAACAAAGAATGCCGCCTACCAGGGGATAAAGTGGTAGAGTTTGGCAAACATTTCATAGACTTCAATCCAACCCTGGAAATCCTTTGTCGAACGCATATGCGCCCGTTTATTCACCATCACCCAACTCATGTGTGCGGCTCCATCCTTGCAAATTGAGCAATCCCTGGTTTCAGAGGTACAACAGCGGTGCATAGTTTTAAGATCAGATGCCCACCGGATAAAATGAATCAACCGTTTGGGCTTATTATGTCTATGATCCAAAGGTTCGGTGACCGAAGGGCACTCATTCCAGCCAAAAATGCGCCCGAGCATTTTTCCCGTGGTGATAATCTTGTGATAATACTTCGAGGAAATTACGGTCTCTGGATATTTATCAAGCATTTCATCCATTTCCGCACGGAGATCTTTCAATTCTTTAGTGTTCCAGGAAAAACCGTCAACTCCTTCATCATTTGAGAGAAGCTGCATGTGAACCTTTAAACCGATATCATGAATTTTTTTAATAATCTTCTCTGTTTTACCGATTTGTTTGGGCGTAATAGTATAGAGGTAATACGTATAAGGATCCCCTTCATAATTTTTACTGGAAACCGAAAAGGTGTCTTTTCCACGAAGTATCTTCTCGTCCTCTTCATCACCCCACAAAGAGATACCGACCACCATATCCGGGAATCTCTCTCTAGATACTTTAATTAACCCGTTGGTGGCACAAAAGGTTGGAAGCTTTTGATAAAAAGCCTCTACACGGTCCAGGTGAAGGGTCGGTTCACCACCGATTAAGATGGCCAAATTTACTCCCCGATCTTTTTCCTTTTGGATAAATTCTTTCCATTTTCTGATATCCTTCTCATCATTCGCCACCTTATCTTCACCAGATGAATAAAAAAAACAGCCTTTACACCGCAGATTACATTGGTTCGTTACGTCATAAATCGAACTCCGAATATTAAGTTTAGATATCCTTTTATATCGTTCATACCATTCTTCCTTTAGCAATGAACTAACTGTTTTCATTAAATATTATCCTTTACATTAATCTTAAAAAATCCCATGTCCAGGCGGTGCAACAAGTTCATTGCAGAGATTTTTTCCTTTCTCATAGCCCATGACCCACACGGCCAGATAGGTATCCACATAATCGAGCCATGCTTTGAACGTAAGAGGATGTGAACCATGGCGAAACAGCCGCGCCGTTACCACAGCACTACCCGCCGCATAATGTCTGCAATCGGAACAGTCCGTATCCGGAACGCAACAAGCAGTGTCACGGTTCCACGTCAGATCTGCGCGATACTGCCGGAAAGATCGTCCAAGTCCTATATCTTCTGAAGGGTTCATCCTGGGATATGAACATGAATAGAGATCATGAAGCCCATATTTATGGGTATGAGCAACAACATTATAGGATGAGAACAATACATGTTCGGGGTACTTTTTCATCAGTTCCATAATGGTCTTTCTCGTATGCAAAAGAGAGTCTTCTGTATGTCTTAAGCTCCCATCATATCCTACCGGAGCAGAAAACATATTAAAGGTTACCTTGCACTCATGCTTTCCAAGAAAATCCATAACCTCATAAACCTCATCAATGTTATCCCTGGTAAAGGTATAGACAAATACGGCTCTGGGATCACTCTTGTAATTTTCAACCTGGCTACGTAACATATTCTTGGCTTGCCTGATGTGATGGCTCGTCTCGTCATTCCCCCAAACTGAGATATGTATTTTGTAACCGATTGATTCCGGGATATATTTTAAACCATTGGTAGCAATGGTACCGAGGGGCATTTCCTGGTAACAAATTTCACAAAGTTCCGGAACCAAGGACGGTTCGGCACCTGCAAGGACTACATAGGTAATCCCTCTTTTCTTCTCTTCCAGCATAACCCTCCGCCATGCTTTCGGATCACGATTGTCCTGGGCATACTGTTTCTCTCCCTCGTAATAGTAGCATCCTTTACATCTGATGTTACATTTTCTGGTCATATCATAGGCGGACTCGCGCAGAAAAAAGTATTTTCGAACCTTGGTCCATCGCTCCTCTATTTTTGGGTTAGCCAAAATATCAGAAAATTTCCAAAATTTTTCCGTTTCGCTTTTACCTACAGCAAGCTGATTTTTTTCCGTGATAACCATTTCAAATACTCCATATAGTCCGATTATCAGTAACCAACGGCATGTTATTTCTACCCGTTAAATAATATAAAATTTGATGGCGATGGTCCGAATTCTACAAATATGATTCCGATATCATTGGGATAAATTGTGCAGACTTAGCGGATTGCAAAAGAATCAGCCCAACGCAAGGAGGTTTTGAAACAGCTTCTAATCATAAAAAATTTCATAATTTTAATTTCTTTTCAATATATTCTGCAATAAACCGTACAGTTGTTAGTTTAGGATAATCGTCCTCGTCAATCCTGATACCATATTCCCCCTGTAGAACAAGAGCGACCGTCGCAAGATCCATGCTGTCAATTCCCACCTCATCTATAAGATCCACATCAATATCAAACGTCTCAGGTGTCACTTCTTCCAATTTTAACTCATCAATCATAACCTCTGAAACTCGAAAGGTAATTCTGTCGATTCCCCGAGCCATTTTTCTATTTCTCCTTATTAGTTAATAACATCGTTCCGATGCACACAACTTCATAGTCTAACATTATCCGAAATGAGTAATAAAAAGGTTTTTCTGAACTTGGCAAAACCGTTAATTTTAATTGATCTCCAGGTTTCACTGTCTGCTTGAATCTCACTCGCCGAACAAAAGTAATTTTTAAATCGTCATGAATCCCCTTTTTTATCACATCAAAAACCATAGCCAATTGTGCAATCCCCGGAAGAATCGGGTCACCAGGAAAATGCCCTGAGAACCAAGGGGAGTCTGCTGTTACCTTGATATCAGCGGATATTTTTCCTTTATCGAAACAGTTGATATTTGTCAAAGAATACCACTTGTCCATGTTATGTTTTATAGATGATTATGTAATCCGAAACTAGATAGAACAGGTTCATGAATTTTCATAAATATTGATCCTTAGACCTTCCTTGTCGAATTTTTTAGTTGTCGGATTAATTTGTTAACGAATCAGAAATTCCCAAAGCGGACCAGAAAAACCGCGTCCATACATCTGTGAAATTATTCGGGCGGTCTTTTCTCCGCCTGATCCAAGTATCAAATTGCGTCGTTCCTCTGCTTTTTTCTTAACCCGCTGTATAATTGCCTTAATGCTTATAGATTCAGACTGATAGAAAACAGGTTCCAATAAGCTTTGATGCCGATGTATTTGCCCTTCATTTATTGCAATATCATATAGCGTCGTATGAGGATATATTCGCATCCCACAAAAACAAAATAAAACAGCTTTATTTAATTTGTCAATGGTATTAAGTGTTTCATCCACCGATTTCGAGTCCTCTCCCGGTCCCCCCATCAGAAAATAATGGGCCACGTAAAGTCCTGCATCATTAGCCGCCTTATGGGATTGAAATACATGATGCCTCAGAAACGGTTTTCTGTAAGCCGTGAGTACCTTGTCCGATAGGGATTCTGTGCCAAATTCAACATGGGTCAATCCAGCGTCAGCCATGAATTTATAATAGTTTTCATTCGGGTTTGTCGGTTTAAAAAAAGCCCCCCATGGAACTGAAATCCGAGCTTTTAGGAAGGCCCGTGCCACTTCAAGGCTGTGCTGATAGTCGGCATTAAAAGCCGAGTCCGTGATAAACAGGTATTTTGCGCCAGCGTTTTGAAGCTGTAAGGCTGTTTCTGCTACCTGTTCCGGCGGAATTAGACGCAGTTTATGGCCTTCAATATGTGGGTAGGTACAATAAATACATTTAAAATGACATCCTCGTTTGGTCTGAAGATTTAAGATTCCTCCTTTTTTCAGGTAGTATTTTAAATGGGATGAAGTTTCATCAAACCGCCTTGGAAATGGAGGTTCCAAAAGAGGGGCAACGGATTTCTGTGAGCCGTTAATCACCAACCCGGGAATATTAGATGTATCTCCTTTTTTTTGGAGAACTTTCAGAAGAATCTCCAATCGTTCTCCTTCTCCGATAATTCCGTAGTCAGCTTTCAATGCTTTCATTATTTCACGGGGGAATATTGAAAAACCACTTCCTCCCAAAACTATAGGGGCTTCCGAATGTTCTCGAATAATTTCTGACAGTTTCTGGTACTGATCGATAAAGCCTTTGGATTCTGTGGAGTCTGTATTGTCGATATTTCGAATTGAAAGGCCGATTAGATCTGGAGAAAAGTCCTTGATTATTTTCTCTAATGAAGCATAATTCCCAAATTCGTTTATATCTGTGATTTTGACTTGGTGGTCTCGGGAAATGGCATGCGAAACGTAATCCAGGCCTAACGGATAGGCTGGATAGGGAGAGTTAAGACTATTTGTCGAAATAAGCATTACTTTCATAATTCAATTTATTCAACTTTTGATCCATAAAAATATTTCCTAAGGCGTTATTTCAATAGCCGTAACAAATTTTCCGAATCCGATAATCAAAATGCCTTTTCCATTCAGAGAATAGTCATCACCGTCACAAATGGAAGCGGGTATCTTTCCGTTTCGGATGAACTCCGCAGCAAGGACTGTGGCTACTGCTGAGGCCGAGGCAAATTCTCCGGTTAGTCTTCTGTAATCAATCACCGGTTGATGAAAATCGGAAAGGACGAGAAATTCGTGTAGCTGCTTTTCCCCTTCCTGTCTGCAAGCTGAAGGTATTCCGGCCATTATGGTCCCAAATCGTTTTTCAATTTCCCGGGAGTCTCCCAGCTTGCCGATTAAAGTTTGTATAATGTACGGATTGTCGGCAGTGTTTTCAAAAAACACGGAACATATCTTTGGTCCACATGAAACATCTGATCGATTCAAGCAGATTGCCCCTCCGCCATCGGATCGAATCCCACCCACTTTCACCGATCGGTCAAACAGAGGGGAGAGTGTCTCATGAAATTCATCGGCTCCGATAACAAGGAAAGCGGCATCGATTTTATCGGCCAGAATAGATGCCGTCAGCAGGCTCTGTTCAAAGGAATAATCGCCACCGGTTGTCGTTATGTTAGGACCCTTTGCCCCCAGGGATATCGCCACCTGTCCGGCCGGTGCATTATGCACCGAACCAATAAAATCCGTCGGGCTGGTAAATTGCTCATCAGATTCATAAAGTTTTTTTAAGAAATCATATGTTTCAGAAAGAGAACCCCACCCCGTCCCCCAGAACACCGATGATGGCATCTCTTGAAGGTTCGCGTTGTTACACGCTTCAAGGGCTAGTGACAGGGCCATGCGTGGCAGCCGTCTTAAACGCCGGATTACCGACGGTTGAAGGGATTTGGAAATTTCCGAAAGCGGAGATGTGCCTTGGCAGTCTTTACCTGCTGATATGTGCTCCAGGGTTTTCTTGATGTCTCCAACACCAGTGATGATAGCAGATCCTTCGATAGTGAGGGTTGGCTTTTTTTTTGTGGGGACAGGCTTCTTTTCCCGATATTTTCCCATGACAAGGGCGGCGTTATTACCTCCAAACCCAAACGAGTTGGAAAGTACAATCCGCACTTTCTTTTCAATGGGCGCCATTACAGGGTCAAGCCCCAGCTTTTGATCCGGTGTTTGACAGCCGGTATTGGCCGGAATTATTCCCTCGGAGATACTTATTGCGGAAATCACTGCTTCGAGGGCACCTGCCGCACCAAGCGAGTGTCCAAAAGCGCCTTTTACAGATGATAAAGGAGGAAGATTATCACCAAACAGTGATTTCAATGCCTTGGCTTCTGAAAGATCGTTATCCGGGGTGCCGGTTCCGTGTAAATTAATGTAATCAATATCCGAAGGTGAAATGCCCGCATCTCGAATTGCCGCCCGCATGGCATTCAGAGCACCTTCGCCATCAGGGTGAGGGGATGTGGGATGGTAGGCATCACAAGACAATCCACCCCCAAGGATCTCGATAATTGCATTGTCCGGCGTGGCCTCATCAGCTACCAGAAGGATCATGGCTGCGGCTTCACCTACAGACATACCACGGCGGTCCTGATCAAGAGGACGTGCGCCTGCCGGATCAATGAGTTGTAAAGACTTAAATCCGTAATAGGTAAGACGGCAAAGAGAATCGACTCCGCCGACAAGAAGCCGCCTGACTCGACCGGATCTCAACATTTCCAGGGCTATCTTTATGGCGGCCGTCCCTGATGAACAGGCATTTGAAACCGTAATTACCGGGCCTTTGCAGTGATATTTACCGGCGATATATTCGGCTACCGAGCCTACGGCATGATAAGCAAAAGCCTCCGGGTCGGATACACGATTTTTCAGATGCATCTCTGTGGTCAGTATTCCGCCAGTTGTCACACCGATAATTACGGCATCGGGTGGAGCTTGAGAGCCTGCCATTGCCTCCTGCGTTGCAGCAAATGCAAGCTGATGGGACCTGGGGATTTCGAGGACTTCAAATGATTCGGAAACCTCACCTACAGGTAACAGATTTTCCGGAGAAACCGCAAAAAGGGTTAGCGGACGAATTCTCCTTCCACCCTGTTTGATCCAGTTCTTAAGTGATTTCATCCCACGTCCAGCAGGACTGACTACGCCCATTCCGATTATATAAACCTTTATATCAATCACTTAAGACATTCCAGGCGAGTTTTCGTAAATATACCCGGCCAACGATTTAATGCTGGAAAAAACTTTTGCCCCCAGTTCTTTACTTTCAATTTTAACCGCATAATCCTTTTCGATCATCATGACCAGTTCTAATATGTCAATGGAATCCAATCCCAATTTTCCACCGATCATATGGTCATCCGGATCAATATCATCCGGTGCCACATCAACCAGATTGAGCGTTTCAACAATCTTAAAATTTAGTTCGTTCAATAATTGTTCCATCGATTTGCTCAGATAGATCCAGTAAAAAGCCATGAAGCACTATTCTCATCAAGTTGCTTCTTTACAGGATCGGAAGATTATTATATAAATATGTATATTATTCTTTAAGATAATTTTCAATAGTTTTCTAAAAGTCAAAATCATGGATACGGTAAACATCAACATCGAAGATCTCATCCCCCACCGCGGAAGGATGAAATTTGTGGATAAAATTATCGAGGTGGACGAGAATACAGCGGTTACAGAATCAACTGTGACCGACCAGTGGCCTCTGGTCCAAAACAATTTTGTCAATCCCCTCGTTTTGATCGAAGTCGTGGCACAGACATCCGCTGTTTCCATCGGATGGAAAGAACTGAAAGAAAATGGAAATAATACCGGGGGTAAAGGGTGGCTTGTTGGGATAAAGGCCGCCGATTTTTTTATAGATAGAATCCCTTTAAATATTAGTATCAGAACGTGGACCAAGATAAATTTTAACCTCGACAATTACACGGAAATCCTTGGGATATCGAAAATAGGATCTGATCTTGTCAGTGAAATTGTTCTGCAAGTGCTGAGAAATACTACCTGACTCGAATAAACCGCAAATATAAAATTAAAAAAAAATGACTGACATAGACGATAAAAAAGTAGCGATCGTTACAGGCGGAAGCAGAGGTATCGGTCGTGCAATTTCCCTTGAACTGGCTAAACAGGGATATTATCTAATTGTAACCTACAAGTCAAACACCCAGGCGGCTGTCGAAACCCTCCAAAAGATTCGAAACAATGGGGGAGATGGAGAATATGTTCAATTTGATGTCTCGAACTCAAGTGAGACTCGCAACGCGATTGAAGATATTACCTCCCGGTTTGAAGCAATTGAAATTCTGGTCAATAACGCAGGTATCACTTCTGACGTATTGTTTATCCTTATGTCCGAAAGAGATTGGGATTCGGTAATCAATACGACTCTAAAAGGGTTTTATAATGTGACCAGGCCGGTTTTACAGAAAATGATCGTCCGTAAACGTGGATCGATTGTGTCCATCGCGTCGGTGGCAGGTCTTATCGGCAATAAAGGACAGGCCAACTATTCTGCCGCCAAAGCTGGTCTGATCGGAGCAAGCCGGTCCATTGCCTCGGAAGTCGCCCGTATCGGCATCCGGGTCAATGTGGTTGCACCCGGGCTTATTCAAACGGAGATGATAGAGGAGGCTCCTGTAAAGACGATCAAAGCGATGATCCCCATGGCCAGAATCGGAAGGCCGGAGGAAGTCGCAAAGGTAGTCAGATTTCTCTGTTCCGACGACGCCTCATATATTACCGGTCAGGTCATCTCGGTTAACGGCGGTATGTTTTAAGATGGCCCGTTCACTTTCAATCATTATACTCCTTATTGCGAGTTATTTATGTATCGGCTGGGCCGACACCTTGGTGGGAATTCAAGACAAAGCCGGGGAGATCAATTCGGTCATGGCCAATTTTATTCAGGAAAAACATCTGAAAATTTTGTCAAAGCCCTTGATTTCAAAGGGTACTTTCTATTTCCAGGTCCCCCAATCTCTGAGATGGGAATATACATCTCCTTTTCAAAGTATCCTGCTAATACACAACGGTAATATCAAGCGGTACATAAAAGGTAATGATGGGTTTATACAGGATTCCGGTGCAGAGCTTCAAGCAATGCAGGTTGTACTGCAAGAGATCATGCTTTGGCTGAGAGGACGGTTCAATGATAATCCAAATTTCAACGCCGTATTGGAACCCGGTCCTAAAATTGTGCTTACACCAAAAGAAAAATCATTCGCCGCAATCATTCAACGCATCGAACTTATGCTTTCAAACCAGCCGGGGATTATCGAAACGGTTTGTATATATGAAAATGATAACTCTTACACGAAGTTTATATTTAATAATGTTAAATTAAATAAGCCTTTGAAAGACTCTCTATTTCAGGAAGTTCGATGAAACGTATCTGTACCCTGTCACTTCTGTTTATACTCACCGTTTCCTGCAGCACTTCTCCGACAATTTCTCCAGTCAAGTCCCTGGGACCTACAGAGATCCAGGATAAATGTAATGGGGTCTTTCCAATCGGAAAATGGCTCTTTGTCCACTTTATCGAAGCCACGTTACCTGGTGAAAAGAAAGCATTCATGATGGGAGTCACGCAGATTTACCCGGAAAAGAAAAAAATCCATTGTATCATGATGACCATTGAAGGACTTGTTGTATTTGATGCCCTTTACGACGGGAAAATCGCTATCAACCGGGGAATTCCGCCCTTTGCATCGGATAATTTTGCCAAAGGCTTGATATCCGACCTTCAGTTAATATTCTTTCCGCCTGAGGGACGCCACATTGAAACCGGTGTGTCTGATACCGGTGAATGGATCTGCCGGTATCAGACCGATGAGGAGACGACTGTCGATGTTCTTATCCATTTTGACAACAGATGGACCATACGTCGTTACCGTCATAACCAATTGCGTCGCACAATCCAAGCCTATTTAAGTCAGGATTCCGTTTTATTTTATAAAAATAAACTCCCTGAACGATTAGAACTGATCGCCCGCGGAGGGCACGGATATTCGTTGAATTTAAAACTCGTGGAAGCAGAACCCATGGCGGAGTAATATTTTTTTTCAAGTTTCGTACAGTTAATATTCAGCAACACCGATAAAGTGTAGCAGGCCTGGAAATTTTTTAGGTAAAATTATATGAACGAAACTCGAGTTTTTATTCTAATTTCGAACGATATACTTTGATTTCCTGCCCTTCCGAACTACACAGGATGTGTCTATGAAATTCAAATTGATCTATCCCAAATGGCCCAAACTTGAAGGTTTGACTGAGTTTCATCTTCCCCCCCACGGTCCTGTCGTCTTCGCAGCGACTTTGCCGGATGACGTTGACGTCGAATTTATCGATGAAAATCTTGAACCCATAAATTTTGATGATCCGGTTGATTTTGTCGGAATATCCATGATGCTGACTATTCAGGTCAAACGAGGGTGGGAACTCGCCGATATTTATCGGAAAAGGGGGGTTCAGGTGATATTCGGCGGAATTGCAACCATGCTCCATGCCGAGGAGACCATGCATCACGCAGACGCCGTCTTTCTCGGAGAGTCGGAAGGCCGAATGGAAAAAGTATTTTCGGACTTCAAAAAAGGACGGCTGCAAAAAAAATACAACTATCTGAACGATCACCCTCCCATTGAAATGGTCGGTACGGCTCGGCGGGATATTTTAAAACGAGAACTTTACAATTACAAAGGAATCCAGATGTTCGATCTGGTCCATGCTTCCAGGGGATGCCGTTTTCATTGCTATCCATGCGCGGTGGCCTATCTTGGGGGTCGAAAATTCAGGCCGCGTCCAATAGATAAAACCATCCAAGAGATGGAAAGCATAGACAACAACCGTCTGTTTCTTGTAGATAATTCATTGGCCCAGGACACTCAATGGGAGATAGATCTATTTCGGGAAATGATTCCGATCAAAAAAAAATGGTGCAGCCATCCCATTGAGGACAAGCCTGAAGTTTTAAATCTGGCAGCACAGGCTGGTGCATGGTATGTGTATCAGGCGATTTTCGACACCTCGGAATATATAAAGGAACGCATCAAACGTTACCACCACTATGGTATTGCGGTAGAAGGTACGATTCTGCTTGGATTAGATAATCATACGGAGGAAGATATAAAACAGCTGGTAGATTTCCTCCTTGAGATTGAACTGGATATGGCCGAATTTACCGTCCTGACACCTTTTCCCCATACTAAAGCCTTTCACGACCTGCACAGAAAAAAGCGGATATTTTCCTATGACTGGAACGACTATTCAGCAGACAAGGTGGTCTACTACCCAAAACACATGGCCCCGGAAAAATTACAGGAACTTCTCCAATATGCCTGGGACACTTTTTATAAAGATGAATCTCAGATGATAAAGATGACCAAATTATATCAAAAAGTGATTAAAAAAGAAAAAAATGACGGCACATACCGACCGAGGCAACGAAATCTTACCACGCGGGTGTTTGGAAATAATGTTAATGCTTATTGATTTAGCTCATAATTGGTTTGCCCATATTGAGTTCAATTTTAGTCCCATAAGTCAGTTGTAATCGTCTTTTTCCGAAATCTGTTTTAGTTTTAGCAATGTTCCAACACAAGTGAATCTATTGATCGTTTGTGCAAGCATTTGCTTATCTGAAACAGTTGAATATCTATGATTGGA
>CAZIIV010000026.1:0-25108 GCA_964539365.1 uncultured Desulfobacteraceae bacterium
AAAAAATGAATAAGTTAATGTGTGATAACCATTTTAACAAATCGGTAATGCTCCCCATTAAACTTTATACTTTCCGAAATCTTCTGGAGAAAGGTTTTCAAGATAGTCCGCCCATTTTTTTCCTTCTTCGCTTTTGTTTAGCATTTCATAATCGCTTTCCGTCATTTGAGATTTTTCGAAAATCTTATCATGAACATAAATGGGAGCACGAAAACGAAGTGCAATGGCAATCGCATCGCTTGGACGGGCATCCATATCAAAAGTTCTTTCTTTAGACACAAAATATATTTTGGCGTAAAACGTGTTATCCTTTAGATCACACACTTCAACTTTCGACACCACCATGCCCAGACTGTCGATGAAGTTTTTGAAAAGATCGTGGGTCATAGGGCGGTCAAACTTGATGTCCCTGAGAGCAGAGGCTATGGATGTGGCTTCCAACAAGCCGATCCATATGGGTACCGCCTGATCGCCTTTCACCGACTTTAAGATGAGAATGGGTGTGTTTGATGCGGGATCTATTGCCATGCTCGCTATGTTTACTTCATGCAACATAACTTTTTTCTCCTCCTGAACCCAAAAATATGGGCATTGTATTAACCGGTTCTCCCCAGAGTGAATGGGAATGTGCGTTCAAAATTTTGACAGTAACCATCCGGCCTGTAGCGATTTCATCACCGGAAACCGCGTCATGCCCCCGGGAAAAATTTACGATCTTGTTGGTTGATGTTCGTCCTGTCCACTGAATATCAAGATTCATGTTGTGCTTATCAATCCGGGTCTGCTTTTTACTCAACCCTTCTACAAGGATCGATTGCGTGGATCCTACCAGCGCTGTATTCTTTTGGATTGTAAAATGGGACTGCAGGGTGAGCACCTGCTGTAATCGTTGTTTTTTTTCCTTTTCTGAAATTTTGTCTTCAAATCGGGCGGCCGCCGCGTTCGGGCGGTCTGAATATTTAAATGCAAACAGCCCATCAAACTCCACTTCCTTAATCAATTCAAGTGTTTTTTCAAAATCCGCTTTCGTCTCACCTGGGAATCCCACAATAATATCAGATGTAATCGCCATATCAGGACAAATATTACGCAGTTTGTCTATTTTTTCAAGATATATTTTGCGGCTGTATTTCCGGTTCATTCTTTTTAAAATCCGGTTTGAACCTGATTGTACCGGCAAATGTATATGACGGCACATTTTATCAAGGGTTTTAAAGGCAAGCATGAGGTCGGGCGAAAGGTCCTTGGGATGTGACGTGGTAAACCTGATTCTTAAAAGGCCGTTAATTTGATTAACAAGTGCCAGCAGTTCGGGAAATGTACAGAGCGCTTCCTTTTTCCCGTAGCTGTTTACGTTCTGGCCCAGCAGAGTGACCTCCCGGACACCGGATTCAACAAGGGAGCGGATTTCATTAATAATTTTGTTAGGATGTCTGCTGGTTTCTCTGCCTCGAACATAGGGAACCACGCAGTAGGTGCAGTAATTATCGCACCCTTGCATGATGGTTACAAAGCCGGCAATCTTCTTTTTGTCGTTTTTTGTATTAATAAAATCAAGCTCTTGTATCTTTTCCGACATTTCAACATCCACAATGCGACATTTTTTCAACGCTATGGTTTTTATGATACCCGGCAACCGGCCAATGGCATGTGTCCCGAAGACAAGGTCAAGGTGCGGCACACGCCGCAGGATTTTCGCTCCTTCCTGTTGTGCTACGCATCCGCCAACTCCGATAATAAGATCGGGTTTTTTCTTTTTCAGGCCTGACAGGCGCCCTAAAAAACTGAAAACCTTCTGTTCGGCTTTTTCCCGGATGGCACAAGTATTAACAATGATCAGATCCGCCTTTTCCGGAAATGGGGTCGTTTTATATCCTAACGCCTGTAATCCCTTGGCAATCTGCTCGGAATCGTAAACATTCATCTGACAACCGATGGTATTGATATGTAACTGCTTTGTTTTCATAAAATATTTATCAGCCCGCCGGTTCAATCAGTATGTCCTTTTTAATATCCCGCAAAATCATGTCAACATCATCCTCACATCCCGGAGCAATGCAAAGCATCACGACCCCCTGATTCGGATCCACGGTGGTTAGGGTCACAATGCCGTCATATGCTTCAAAAATAAATTTGAGAAAAGCGATTTCTCTGCGATCCACACGAAAATATTTTTTTATGGTCTTCAATCTTGATGAACTCGCAAAAAGGCGTCACTCCGGCGAAAGCCGGAGTCCAGATGCTCTGCAACTGTTTTAAAATACTGGATTCCGGCTTTCGCCGGAATGACGGCCTCCGGCTCGTAGCGCCTACGGCTCGGAGAGAAAACGGTATTTTATGACTTTTTGCGAATTCATCAATCTTGATGAATTCGTAAAAAGTGAAAAGTGAAATGTAAAATGACCACATTTAGTACATTAAAAGGCAATACTAAACAACATATAGCCTTTTCACTAAAATATTAATCTTCGATTATTGTAAAGCCACGCCGAAAATTCATATACTATCATCATATCATCCATTGTTTCAATGAAAAAAACTATGGACGAAACAGGGTATACGCATTTGAATCCCAATACAGGGAGAACGTTGAACAACGCTGTGCCGAGATCAAATGCGGTTACGCTGAGGTACGAAACGTTAATGGAATAAATTATTGCTCAAATATTAAATTTAGGATAATTAGTTTGTTAATGAAAAAACAGTGGCAAATTTTACGTCCTGATCCCGGGGGTGTCGAAAAACTTTCCGGCAGTCTGAAATGCCATCCCGCCATTGCCGCAATTCTTGTCAACCGAAATATTGCCGCCCCGGAGGAGGCCTCGAACTTCCTTAGTGCTTCATTGAATCATTTAAGCCCGCCGTTCACGCTAAAGGATATGGATATCGGGGTTCACCGCATATTAAAGGCCATATATCGCAGAGAGAAGATTCTGATTTTTGGCGATTATGATGTTGACGGGGTTACCGCAACTACAATTCTTCTGGAGTTTTTCCAATTCGTGGGTGCTGATGTATCATACTATATTCCCCACAGAATAAGGGAAGGCTATGGCCTGCAAAGCAGCCACATTATGAATGACGCATTGGCCAAAAAGATAAACCTGATTATCACCGTAGACTGCGGATCAGGGAGTCACGATGCCGTGGCCGCGGCAAATGCGGCAGGCATCGATGTAATCATCACCGACCATCACGTGATGCCGGATACGATTCCTCCGGCGGTTGCTGTCATAAATCCCATGCGTTACGATTGTCCGTCAGGTTTTGATGATCTCGCTGGTGTTGGGGTGGCGTTTTATCTCCTGATCTGTCTCAGAAAACAACTGCGTGACGATAATTTTTGGAAAGATCGACCGGAGCCTAATTTAAAAAGCAAATGTGATCTTGTGGCACTTGGCACCCTTGCAGACATGGTTCCCCTTACGCGTAACAATCGAATACTTGCAAAGACAGGCCTCGATGTTATCAGTTCAAGTCCACGTCCCGGCATGAAAGCATTGATGGGGGGTTGCGGAATTAATAAACATGCCGTGAACAGTGAGGATGTGGTCTTCGGTATGGCTCCGAGATTAAATTCCGCAGGCAGGATAGATCACGCTTCTCTGGCCGTTGAACTATTATTAACCAAAAGCATGGATAATGCCGGACAAATTGCAAATTTGCTCAATCATATGAACCGGAAACGGCGTAGCATAGAAACTGAGATGCTGGCTCAAATCGAAGATCAGTTTAAGGTAAATCCCTCACTGCTCCGAAAAAATACTCTGGTCTTGGCACATCCGGAATGGCATTTGGGGATTCTTGGGATTGTTGCTTCCAGGGTTGTGAAAAAATATTTTTGTCCCGTGGTGCTTATTAGCACATCAGACGGAGTTGGAAGAGGATCTGCCAGAGGTATCCCCGGAGTAAATCTTTATCACGGGCTTTGTGCTTGTGCCGGAAATCTTGAGAGTTTTGGCGGTCATTCAATGGCTGCAGGTCTGAAAATTAAGACCGAAAAAATAGACCGGTTTGGATCAGAGTTTGAAAACTTTGTGGGCGATATAATAAAGCCGGATGATTTTATACCAAAAATATTCATTGATTATGAACTTGCTTTTGATGATATTTCGGAGGGTCTCATTGATGAGATAGAATCTTTAAATCCGTTTGGCACCGGCAACCCCGAGCCGATTTTTATGGCCAGAAACGTAACGGTTGTGTCTTGGAAAATCGTGGGCAAACGTCATCGGCGCATGCTGTTAAAACAGTCCGGAGGAAACACCGGTAAGCCGTTTCATGCCATTCATTTCAATGCGAATCCCGATATCCCTGTTAAACAAGGATTTGATCGTATCGCATTCCGGTTGAGATGGAACCGCTGGAACGGCGGGAAAATCGCCCAAATCATTATTGAAGAGATCGAAACACGTTAGCTTTTTTAAAAATATCAGCACGTCAGGCATAATTCAGGTTTTGGACTAAACATTTTCCTTGCAATGGTTGGTCCATGACATTATTATTGAAAGCAAACTAAAAAATGACAGTCTCGTAAAAAGTCCAACTTCTGCGTTGTGCTGCATTCCGCAATCATTCAACGTACGACAAGTACGCCTCATGATTACGAAATTTGCACGCCTTGAATTTGAACTTTTTACGGAACCGTCTAAATCGGACTTTTTACGAGTTCATCAAAAATCGATAACATGAACTGACACAATTAAGGGTTAAATCTATGGCTAAGATATTTCGGCCAAGCAGTCGCGAAGCACGGATCTTATCAAAAATCGAATCTTCAAAAGAGTATGTGCGGAGAAAAGCAATAGAGAGGATAAAAGACTGTATTGAACCGCTCTCCAACGCCATTGCCATGAAGCTTGTTGAAAGCGACCTTGTGGAAACCACAAACAAAAATGTACTTGAGGAACAGATTTTAAAATGTCTTGAAAAATTAAGCCGTGCGGACGACTTTGAAATTGAATATCAGACTGCGCCCTTCAGGCATATTACAACACAGCCCAATGTTGTCAGCCTTTATGTCACCGCTTTTGTAATAGAGACCCTTATTAACCATAAAGTGGTCGTCGACATATTCGGTTCTGACGAAGAAATATATCTTTGCATTCATCGGCAAGTCGTAAAATTTCTTTCCTGAATATGCGCCCTTCTTTCCTTCCCAGGTTAGTGAACGGACCTTTTGACGACCCCGGATTATTCATCCCCTTTCTTTTTGAAAAACGTGCCATAATTTTCGATCTGGGAGACATTTGTTCGCTTTCGGCCAGAGACATTCTCAAAATCAGCCATATTTTTATCAGCCATACGCATATGGATCATTTCATAGGATTTGACAGGCTGCTGCGTCTTTTCCTCGGTCGGGAACAGCAACTGTTCCTGTACGGTCCCGGAGGTTTTTTGAAAAATGTTGAGGGGAAGCTTGCCGGGTACTCATGGGATCTTGTTAAACATTACAGCAATCTATTTGTATTGAACGTTACCGAGGTACATACCGGCCACATGACCACCAGAAATTACATATGCCAAAACCGATTCATGCCGGCGCAAGAGGATATCCGGCAGCCTTTTGACGGCTTTTTGCTCAAAGAACCGGCCCTGTCCGTTTCCTCGGAAGTTCTCGATCACAGTATCCCATGTCTCGGGTTCACCATTGAAGAACGATTCCACATAAATATAATAAAAGAAAATGTTGCCGCTCTCGGGTTTGAGATCGGTCCGTGGCTAAATGAATTTAAACAGGCGCTGTACAATAATATAGATCCTGATTCGGAATTTGAGGTTACATACGGCAGGCGAGGTTCATATAAAAAGAGGTTTATCCTGGGTGACCTCGCAAAACAAATTGCTCTTATCACCCCGGGTCAGAAAGTTTCATATATTGTAGATGCGGCGTATAGCAAATCAAATGAGGCCAAGATTATTAAACTTGTCAAAAACGCGGATCACCTGTTTATTGAAGCGGCGTTTCTTGAAAAGGACAGGGATATTGCCGAAAGAAAATGCCACCTCACCGCTTGGCAAGCCGGAAAAATTGCGGGTAAAGCCGGGGTAAAACAGGTTACGCCGTTCCATTTCTCACCCAGGTACAAAGGATTGGAACAGCTTTTGGAAAAGGAAACCATGGATTCATACCACAGGCAACGTTTTAAAACTTCTACAATTTCTTGAACATCGGCTACTGGCCAAGCACTCCTTTTAGCAAACCTTTGGTTGTTTCCTGAAGGTACTTGAGTTCCTCTTTCTCCAGTATTTTTTTGACCTTTTCCGATTCTAAGACCTTCTCTTGGAGCTGCTGTTTGGCAACGCTTGTCAAATCCGGTCGAAATTTTGGAGAAGAGAAATTTCCCGTTACCAACACCGGCACCATGATTCCGGAACGCTGCTCTTCGTCCCCCTGTCCCTTGATCGTCCCGACGATTTTGGGCTCTACCCGAAAATCTAAAGTTTCCTTCACGAGATCGGCAGTTCCGTTTGCGATGATCCTTAGCAACGGTGACTTAAGACGGGTTTCCGGTGTATTCAGCACCCCATTGACGATGGTAAACGGAGCTTTAAGTTCCGCAAAATCTGTCTTAAGCTTCTGATCCGTTCTTTCCGCAAGACCAAACGCAGCTTGAACATTTCGGACCATTCCGGCAAGATCAATGCCTTTTATGGCGCCGTCGTTGAACAATAATTCGCCCTTACCGTTCAACGTTTTTTTGAATACCACGGGATCGGTGCCGGCCATGGCCAAGGTCACGTCTGCGTGCATAATCCCTTCCAGAATATCCTTTTCCAAAACATCCCGAAGTAACGGGCCGGACTCAACCTTGCTGGCGATCAGGCTGATATGGGTCACGGGCATATCTTTGGTCACGTTGAGTGTGGCATTGCCGGACACATTACCCTGATACATATTTAATTTCAAAGGATCCAGTCTGAACATCCCGTTTTTTGCATGGATCTTCAGCATTACCTCTTGAATTTTTGCTTTACTTGCAATGAGCGTTTGAATTTTCAGTTGCCCATCCAGAATTAGTCGTCGCAGGGCCGTGTAATCCGCCTTTTTTTTCGGTCCGGGGGCAGATTCCTTGCTCATTTCCCTTTTTTTAGATTTGGTTTCTTGATGCTGTTGCTCTGCGGATGATTTCTTGTCGGATGTTGGAGGTAAATAACGATCCAGGTTAATCTGATTCAGATCCAGATCAAATGTCACATCAGGTTTGGAAAAATCGGAGGCGTTCATGGAAAAATTCAGCCTGGATTCATCCAGATCCAGGATGCCCTTGGAGACCGACAGATTTTTCGAGTCTGCTGTGATATGGGCTTTGAGGGCCATGCGATTCAAAACGTGAGGATCGGCCGTTTGGATGGGAACCGTTTGTCCCAAGGCCGCCCATGTTTTACGAGGTGAAAACTCATCAATATTTAGGTCCAGTTCAACGCCGGGACCGACTGACAGATTTTGCAGAGCTCCCTTGAGCCGCATGGTTATCTCGTTTAGAGCCGTTAACGATAAATCCATGGAAACGGGTCCCTGCCCGATTTTTCCAACCGGTCCCACAGTTCCTTGAACGGACACCGGTTGGCTGTCCAGAAGCGCAGAAAATTTAAGCTGCACGGGCCGATCCAGCGATACCTCTTGCAGGGATAGATTGATTTTTGATACTTGTTTGCGAGTATCCGAGGTATGGTCAATCCACAAAACTTCCCCATTTTTTATGGAAAAATCTTCGACCCAGAGCGCACTAATGGGAAGAGATGTATCAGAAATTTTTCCGGGCGGTATATTTTCGTCCTTTTTGGGCTGGGTGGATTTTTTGGGCAGCTCCCAGTTTACGCGGCCGTCTTTGTTTTTTATCAAAACCATGCGGGGTTCATTTAAGATGAATTTTTTAACCTGGATATCTTTAAATAACAACGGCAAAAGTTTGATTCTGGCTTCAAAGGAGTTAATCCTTAGAAAATCTTTTTCTTTAAATCCCTTAACATTGCCTAACTGAAGATCAGAAAACGAGATACCGGCCCACGGAAAAACAGAAAGACGAATATCATCACTCACGGAAAAGGGACGTCCGGAAGCCCGGGCAATTTTTTTCTCAAGTTCCGGCTTGTATTTTTGAACATCCACAACCCTGGGAATGATCAACATGGCTGCAATAATGATCACTACCAGACTTGCAATCAGGATAATTCCCCATTTTAATACGTTCTTCATGGCATACCTCTTTCATCCAAAGGAAAATGCAAGGATTATTTTTTTTCATTCTATATACCCCATGCTCCAGTGTCAAGCCATATGCCCGTACTTACCGGGGCAACGTCAAATTCAGCTTTAATGAATTTGTAAAAAGTCGTCACTCCGGTAGATCCCGGATCAAGTCCGGGAGGAGTCCAGACGTTCTACAATTTCTTGAAAAGCCTGGATTCCGGCTTTCGCCGGAATGACGGTCTACGGCTCGGAGAGAAAACGGTTGAGATTTTTTACGATACCGTCAAAGTTTAAATGACGTGGACCTGTGGGTTGGGATTTATGGGTTGACGAATGTGACGTTCTTTTGATAATGAGATGGCCAAATTTTAGGCACTTTCCCGACTTATCCGGAAAAGCGTTACCCGCATTCGATAAAAAGATTGAAATTAAAGAAATGTATTGTAACCGTCGCAGTTTTTTTAAAATCGGGGCCCAAGCAGCGATAAGCAGTCTATTGCCGATACCGGCCGTTGCGTCAATCAACCGGTTTTTGATATCGAAACGCAGGCTCTCCTTCTATAATACCCATACCCATGAGAGACTTGAGATTTGCTATTACACCCAAGGGCGGTATCTGCCCGGTGCCTTGGGAAAAATCAATTATATTTTTCGGGATCATTATTCGGGAGAAATTAAACCTATCCACAAAGATCTTATCGATTTTCTCCATACCATTTCCAAGACCATCGGTCATGACGTTCAATTTCATATCATTTCCGGATACCGTTCTCCTGAAACAAACGCCATGCTTCGGAGAAAAACCAGGGCTGTTGCAAAGAATAGTCTTCATATGCAGGGGAAGGCCGCCGATATCCGGATTCCGGACTATGATACCGGAAGGTTGCGCAATATCTGTATGAAGATGCAAACCGGCGGCGTAGGGTATTATCCCGGGTCCGATTTCGTACATGTGGATACCGGAGATGTGAGATACTGGTGAAGTCCAACATATAGTGTTTTTTTTAACGTTTTAATACTATATGGGCTTTATCAGGCCACATCCTTGTTATAACAGGTCAGGCAACATTGCAGACAGCGGTTCGATTCATACCGGGCTTCTTCTTCGCTGATAACAAGGTCCGCTTCAACAAAAGATGTAATCCGATCTTCCACCGGAAGTTCCGGCATCTTTGTTCTTGCAGACTTTTCTATTCCTTCAACCGAATCAAAAATCGTCACCGGTATATTATTCGTAAATAAGGTCTTTTCCGGTGGCGTAATATCCTGGCCGCTGATGTACAAATGAATCGAACGGGCGGCTCGTCGGCCTGCTCCGATCGCAGACACAACCAGATCCGCACCCGTAGCGGAATCTCCCCCCGTAAAAATATAAGGGATGCTCGACTGCAGGGCCACCGGATCTTCAGAGTCAATGGTATTCCAGCGGGTAATATTTAAATCCTGGTCCAAACGTTTGCTTTCATCTTTGAAAAAGACATCCGGCCCCTGGCCGATAGCCGTAATCAGCATATCGATTTCCATGACGGTTTCCGAACCTTCAATGGGCACCGGTCGGCGTCTGCCGCTGGCATCGGGTTCACCAAGCTCCATCTTCAGATATTCAAGACCGGTAACACTGCCCTCTTCATTTCCGATCACGCGGGTGGGTGCAGCCAGAAAAGTAAAATTTACGCCTTCATGTTCGGCGGCTACGATTTCAACCTCATTGGCCGGCATTTCTTTGCGGGTCCGGCGATACACAATCGATACTTCTTCGGCACCCAGCCGAATCAGGGTCCGAACACAGTCGATGGCCGTGTTTCCGCCGCCGATCACCACGCACTTTTTGCCGACAAACGGCCGACGGTCTTCATTACCGTCTTCCTGCTGCCATAAAGCAAATTTGGTCAGAAAATTAATACCGGTATAACACCCGCCAAGATTTTCACCTTCAACCCCCAACGTGTAGTCTTTCCAGGCACCGATACCTAAAAAAACAGCGTCATATCCGGCAGCCATAAGCGATCCGATGTCAAAATCACGGCCCAGCATTATGTTTGGCTTGTGTTCAATCCCTATATTTAAAATCCCATCGGTTTCCCAAGCCAGAACCTCTTTGGGGAGTCGATATTCGGGAATTCCATACCGAATCATTCCCCCTAATTTGGGCATGGCGTCAAAGATGGTAACGTCATGGCCCAAGCGGCGGAGAAAAAAAGCACAACCCAATCCGGCCGGGCCGCCGCCGATAACAGCCACTTTTTTACCGGTGGAAGGGGCCACGGATATGGGGAGACGGCGTCCTGAATTCATTTCATAATCGGCAACAAACCGTTTCAGCTGATTGATGGACACGGGTTCGTCTTCAATGCCTCTGCGGCATTTATTTTCACACGGATGGGGACAGACCCGGCCGCAGGATAACAGCAAGGGATTTCGCTCTCTGATGGTGTTTACCGCTCCTTCGTAATCTCCGTTCTTGATTTGGTAAATATATCTGGGAATGTCAATTTCGGCGGGACAGGTCTGCTGGCAGGGGGCAATACGATCGTCATACTGATTGAGGTGGAGCAGCTTTTGGGACATGGTTTTGATTTCCATGATATCCTTCGGGCAGACTTTTTCACAGGCACCGCATCCCACGCATTTCATTTCGTCAACAACGGGGTATCCATGAGACCCCATCTTAAGAGCATCAAAAGCACAGGCCCTGACACAGTCGCCCAGACCCAGACATCCTACCGGACATTCTCGTTTGCCTCCATACAAGGTGGCAAGGGCCTGACAGCTGTTAATCCCCATATAATAATATTTATCGGGCGCGCGATCGCCGCCCGTACAGGTGTTGTAAGAAAGCAAGGGCTCCGCCGTACCCGGATCCACGCCCATGACAGCGGCAATATTGGCCGCGGCTTCAGCACCGGCAACGATACAGACACTGGGGGGCGCTTCACCGGCAACCACGGCAACGGCCGCGGCAGAGCATCCGGTATATCCGCAACCTCCGCAGTTTGCGCCGGCCATAAATGCTTCCACCTGGGCAATTCGGGGGTCCTCATATACATAAAAAACTTTTGAGGCGACACTCAGCATGAGTCCGCATACTGCCCCCAGACCCAACATAAACAAAAGAGCTGTTAACACAATGACCTCCTTAAATTAACGTCTCGGAAATTCTACAACTCCCCTCTTCCACCATTCCAAATTGTGAGCGAAGCGAACTAAGTTCATTTTTTTCTAATAGATGATCCGACAATAAAATCTTCAATCGACAATCATCAATGCTTACACCATCCCTTTAAAAGAGAAAAATGCAAGTGCAATTATTCCGGCGGTGACCAGTCCGATGGACGTATCCTGGAGTGGTTTCGGGACCCTGGCCAACGTAATGCGTTCACGAACACCTGCAAAAAGAATCAGTGCAACACCGAAACCCACGGCAAACCCAAACGATGCCACAAGCGACTTCATAAAGCTTAATTCTTCGTCGATGTTTATGACACAAGCGCCCAGCACCGCACAGTTCGTGGTAATCAGCGGCAAGAAGATACCGAGCCCGGCGTACAGAGCCGGGATGCTTTTTTTCAGGAACAACTCGACAAACTGAACCAGAGATGCAATGACCAGGATGAATGCGATGGTTCTGAGATATACCAGATCAAACGGCACCAAAAAAGCATGGTAGATCACCCAGGTAATGGCGCCTGCCATGACCAGGACAAAGACGACCGCCATGGCCATCCCCACAGCGGTTTCCATTTTCTTTGATGTGCCGAGAAAAGGACAGTTGCCCAGAAACTTGGCCAGCAGAATGTTGTTAACAAAAATGGTGCTGATAATGATTGAAAAATAGCCCAGTTCGCTCATTTAACTTCTCCTCTTTATCACTCAAACAGATTCATAATGCAAAGCATCAACCCGAGACAGACAAACGCACCCGGTGCCTGAACCATGAATGTAAACGGCTGAAATGAAGGTCCGAATACCGATGCGCCATAGAAAGTGCCGGTGCCCAGAACCTCCCGAACCCCGCCAAGTGCAGCCAGGGAAAGGGTAAAGCCGATGCCGATACCCAGACCGTCGGCAATTGAAGGCAAAAGACCGTTTTTGGAAGCAAATGCTTCGGCGCGTCCCAGAACAATACAGTTCACAACAATCAGTGGGATAAACAGGCCCAATTTGAGAAACAGCGGATAAGCATAGGCCTGCATCACCAGCTCCACCACAATAACAAACGTGGCAATAATAATAATAAAACAAGCGATTCTGACCTTTGGCGGAATGATGTTCCGTAATGCCGAAACCAGGATATTTGAACATAACAGGACAAATGTCGTGGCCAGACCCATTCCGATTCCGTTTTCCATGGTTGTGGTGACACCCAACACCGGACATAGACCCAGCACCAGCCGAAACGGCGGTATTTCCTTCCACAGTCCTTTGGTAAATTCCTGAGTGATCGTCTTAGCCATCTTGATCTCCCTATTTGTTAAATTCTTTTATTTTTTCAGAAATTTGGGGTTTCAGCTTTTGATACACATTGCCGGCATCGGTGGCAGCCTTACAAATTGCCCGGGAGGTAATCGTTGCGCCACTGAGGGCATTCACCTGACCACCGTCATTTGTAACCTTAACGGGCTCTGAGATTGAAAAGCCTTTAAATTGAGAAACGAATGCGGGATCATCCTTTGCCATCGCGCCCAGTCCGGGGGTTTCACTATGGGTCGTAACTTCTATGCCAACAATCTTATCGGTGTCCAGGTTTACAGCCACCATCAGGCCGACATCACCCCCATACCCTTTTCCGAAACTTTCAAATGCAACCGTATCGGCCTTGCCGTCAAATTTCCCCACGAAAAAACTTTTTTCAACGTCACCATCCGATATTTTAAACCGGTCGGCAATGGGATCATTGGACGCGCCTTCAAGAATTTTCTTGATGGCCGGTCCTTTTACAAATTCGAGCTGCTGTTTTTCGATCTGGGCGGCCGTTCCATTTCGCAGACCGGCAAGCAAGCCGCCGGAAAAGGCGGCCAAAACGGTGAGGACCGCAACCATTTTTATCAATTCACGCATGTTTAACCACCTTTCCAAGCGCTTTGGGCCTGATTTTATCCAAAAGTGGATTTGCAATATTCATCAGCAGAATGGCAAACACGACACCATCAACATAGGCTCCGATATTTCTAATGAGTACCGTCATTATTCCGGCACCGGCGCCATAAATAAGCATGGGAATGAAGTTGACCGGTGAAGAAGAGTCTTCCGTGGCCAGAAAAAATGCTCCGATCAGGGTATAGCCGGTTAAAAGGTGAAAAACAGGTCCTGCGTAACGGGCGGGGTCGGAAATATTGAAAAACAAAGCGGTGACAACGATACCGGCCAAAAATGATACCGATATCTCCCATCGGATAAATCCTCTGATAATAAGATAGATTCCGCCGATGATAAGGCCCAGTCCAAAGGTTGCACCGATGCCCCCTGACTGTTGGCTCATCAGAAGGTCGGCCGCACTGAAGTCGGATATGGCGGACACACCGAAATGTTTCAGTGATGCAAGGGGGTATGCCATGGCAAAACCCAGATCATAATTGACCAGAGCTTCATTAAAATCAAAAAAATCTTTCCAGGACACCATCAGTATGGCCAGTCCAATCAGGACCGGATTAAAAGGATTTCCGCCAATGCCGCCGAAAATCTGTTTGCCGATAACCACCGAAACAAAGGTGCCGGTGATAACAAGCCACCATGGAGATGTTGCCGGCAAAAGCATGCCAAACAGAATGCCGATAACGGCTGCATTACCGTCTCCGATGCTGATTGTTCGTTTTGATATTTTATTAAACAGTAATTCCCAGACAATGGCAGAGGAGATAGAGAGTGAAACCACGCCCACCGCCGGCATGCCGTAGCTGATAAACCCAAACAGCAGCGCAGGCAGCGCAGCAGCGATCATATTATAACTCCGGGCGGTTACAGTGCCCCCGTCATGCCAGAAAGGAGCATGTGACACGATAAATTTTTTCTGATTAAGCATTTGTTGCCTCCGCTGTAATGATCCGGCCAAGTTCATATTTCGCCAACTTTATATAATGCAAGATCGGCATTCTCGATACACAGACAAAGCTGCAAAGACCACATTCAACGCAGGAATACAGGTCGTATTCTTCCGCGGCTTGTTCATATTGACCGGCTTCCAGAAATCGGACCAGCATGTTCACCGCAATTTTTGCCGGACAGATTCGAACACATTCTCCGCAGTTAATGCAGGGATAGTCTGAAACCAGCGGAAGGGTTTTACCGTCCTGAATCATGACGGCATGCGTATCGGGTTGAATGGGGTGATTTTCTGAATAAATAGAAGAGCCGGTCATGGGCCCGCCCAGGATAATACGATCTTTTTCATTGACGGTAACATCGCAGGCGGAAAAAATTTCATGGATCGGAGTTCCGACCCGGGCCGATATCATTACCGAAGTTCCGTCTTTTTTGATAAGGTTGAATTTTTTGGAAAACGGTATCTGACCTTGGTCAAACGCCATGCCCAAGGATGCCACCGCCTCGGCACTGACAAAGCAGACGCCCATATCTTCACAGCTTTTACCTGCGGGCACTATTTTTCCGAGGACGTTTTGCATCATGATCCGCGGAAGTGTCGCAGGATATCCTGCATCTACAACGGCGACCTGGGCGCCGCTTAAAGCGGCATTCTGCATGAGGTGCTCGGGTGCGGCCATAATAATGTTTTCAATTCCGGTGAGTTGTTTTAAGATGCTTACTCCTTTTTGGAGTGCTTTTTCATCGGATACCAGGGTATGCTGATTGACAGTAATTAATAAATCACTATCAACTCCGCAAATAACAATGGTATCTATGGAAGGTGATGCGCTGCCATTGGAAAACAGGCTTATCGGCGGATTGCCGGGAATCTCCGACAAATAAGCTTTGGCAAAATCCATGGTGGGTTCCACGGACAGAGCTTTGAATGCTTCGTCCATCTCTTCGTCTTCAGCAACATCTATGTCAATGGCGGTATAAGAACGACCAAATTCACCCAAAAAGGAAGATATGGAAGATATGGTTCCGGTAACGCCGGAAATGACATAAGCATCACTGCCGTCATATAAAGAAAGTTTCTGACCGGTTTTAACCGAATCATCTTTTTTTAATAACACGGCATTTTTTTTGCCAAACGGTTCAAAGGGCTCATTTAATAAGAGCGTAACTTTTTTTGGGGTTGGAATCGTTTTGGGTTCCGGTAAGGTAACGTCCAAAGCTTCATATTCTATCCTGGGTTTTGCCAAACTGATAAAGGGTCTTTTTATCATGGGTTAACCTATATTTTTTTCGGTATAAAGGTGATAGGGCAAAATAAAGCCATGGCCGGTAATGATACGGCGAACGGCCTATGAAACATGACACCAACTACATCTATTTTCTTCGGGTCCGGCTCCAATTTCCTGATGGCACTCTTCGCATTGGGAATGAAACGCATCAGTTCTTTTTATGACTTCCGTATATTCGATTTCATCTGCCTCATGACATTCCATACAGGATTCAGGAAATTCCTGACCTTCCGGCGGGGTTTGATGACAGTCGCCGCAGGCCCGAAGCGATTCTTCCTCATCCTCGGGATGATGATGACAGTCCCTGCAGGAAAGACCATACCCTGCTTCTGAAGTATGCGTTTTGTGGCCAAATAGAACCTTTCCGGCAACCCCCTTGTACATTATTCTGACGGGTTGGTCCGGGGTTTTGGCAGGAAAGGCTGCATAGCTTATAACTCCCACTAAAAATAGAATGATAATAAGGCCGTAGGCCAATTGCAGTTCTTTTTTTGGAGTCATTTCAGCAAAATCCTTTCAATATCTATATAATAATAAGGTGGGCGTAAAAAACCAAGGAGAGTGCCTACCATAATGCAAAACAGCTTTCAAGTTCTTTTTTTTGGAAAATAAAAAAATATGGTATTAAAAAAAGCGTATATGAGATATTGAGGCGTCTATAAAATTGTTTCGGGGTTTTATAAATCTTTGGATGTGGATTTTTGGTAGGGGTTAAGGTGAATGAACTTATGAGGAGTGATTTTTACAGAACTGAAGCGTTATGGGGAACTGCGGATACATGGAAAACCGCGAATCGGAATTTAGAGTACCTTATCCGGCGCCATGGTCCCAATCTGAACCGGGCCGTAGTTTTGGCCCGGGACATACAGGCCCGGCTGGAATCTATTTTTTTGCTTCTGGACGATCTGTGCGCGGTTACATGTCCCTGGTGTCCCGATCCCTGCTGTCTGACAGCCAAGGTCTGGATTGATTTTAAAGATTTACTATTTCTTCATCTTAATGCTCATCAGATACCCCCCGCCCAACTCCTGGCAAATTTAAAGGAGACCTGCCGTTACTGGGGTCCCGGGGGCTGTATGTTGCCACGCTTTGCCCGACCCTGGGTCTGCACTTGGTATTTGTGTCCTGCACAGAAGGCGAATCTTCGCCAAAAGCCCAAATTTTTGCAGGACAAGTTCATCCGCACGGTTCAGGCCGTAAAGACCGGCAGGAAAGAAATGGAAGCTGAATTTATCCGGATTGTTTCATGAAGAAAACAAATGGGCCGGTTTTTCCCGGCAGACAGCTGAACAGGAAGAAGTTGGAGAAAATTTATTCCTGGATTTTTTAAACTGCTCATGTCATAAAAAATCAATTTTCGTTTGACAGATTTCATGTTTTTAAATTTTTTTATTTTTCATATTGATGAACTCGTAAAAAGTAGCATTTATCACGTTTTAGGTTTTAAGATTTAGGTTTTAGGAAATTAAAATTAATTATATTAACAGACACTTAAAACTTAACGCCTAAAACTTAAAACGTCCATAAAAAGTCAGGTTTAAAAAGATAAGAAGTTGGGTGATCGATAATTATTTAAAGATATTTTTTAGAACCCGTCAATATTGAGGTATTTATGAAAAACCTTTTTTCTTTTCTCGATAAGTTATCCGCAACGCTCGGTATTGATACAACGTATTTTCATAGCCTGTTCAAGGCCCTGGCGGTCTTGGCGGGCGCATATTTTATTTGGTTTGTTCTAAAACGCGTCCTGAATTCTTTTGAGAAAAAAGAAAAAAAGACCGAGTTTAAATTTATAAAAATGAATAGTCAAATTTTCACGGTTATTCGCAAAGCGCTTCTTTATGGTCTGTTTCTTGCGACCGGCACGTATCTTATCAGACTGTTTAATAGCATTCTTTTGGAAAAAATCTTTCAAGCATTTATGATTATACTCCTGGCAACTCCGGCAAAAGACAGTCTGTTAATAGTAATGACCTATCTCAAGAAAAATTTAGCAAACAAAACAAAAACCAAAGTGGATGATATTATTTTCGATCTTCTCAATAAATTTTCAGGGGCTATTATTTATGCGACCGCCGCTGTTCTTGCGTTAGATATTCTGGGAGCCAATGTTATGCCCTTTATTGCCGGCGCCGGCGTGGCCGGCATTGCCATCGGCTTTGCGGCCAAAGATACCTTATCCAACCTTATCGCCGGGGTGCTGCTTATTATCGATCGGCCGTTTGAAATCGGCGACCGTATCGAAGTGTGGAGTGCGCCCGCCGGTAGTGCCACCTGGGGAGATGTTATGGATATCGGCCTGCGTGCGACCAAGATCAAGACGACCGACAATATTATCATTATCATCCCCAACAATGAAATCATGAAACGGGATATCATCAACTATACAATTATTTCCACAAAGATCAGAGTCCGGATTAACATCGGGGTGTCTTATGATGCGGATATTGAAAAAGCAAAGGAATTGATCAGGGGAGTCGCGGGATCTCTGCCCTGGGTTTCAAAGGAACCCCCGCCCGTGGTGGTTGTAAAAAATTTCGGCGAATCTTCGGTAGATCTTCAGTTGCGGGTATGGATTGATGATGCACGAAAGCGTATACACACGATTTCCAGTATCACCGACATCATCAAGGGGGTTTTTGATAAAAACGGGATCGAAATCCCCTATCCGAAAAGGGATATTACCATAATAAATAAATCCCGAATAGAATCGGGGAACAGCCGATAACCCGCCTAATAAACTTCTTGATTTCAAAGCCAATTAAAGTTAATATCTAAAATTTGGCTGGAGTCAGAAATGAAAAATTCAATTTTTTATCGCATAATACCCGTATGAAAATGACCATCCATGAGGTTGCCCAGTGCCTCAATCTTCATATAAGTACCATAGAACGCTGGATACGCCAGGGAAGAATCCCGATACAAAAAACCGGCAACGGCTATCTGTTTAACGAATCCGCTCTGAAAAAATGGGCGAATATGTACAGGCTGCCGTTTTCAATGCCCGAAAAACTTAAATCTCGGGGCTATGAAGAGCCACCCGAAAATCTCCTCTACGCCATGAAGCGCGGCGGGGTGTTGTACGATCTTAAAGGAGATGACATGGAAACGGTGTTGAAATCCGCCGTTGACCATATGCCTGTTTTATCCAAAACCTCAAAAAAAGAACTTTATCGACTCCTGCTTGAAAGAGAACATCTTACATCAACCGGCATCGGCAAAGGGGTTGCCATTCCTCATCCCCGCGACCCGGTCTCGGATAGTTTGAAAAACCCGTTAATAAGCACATGCTTTCTTGAAAAACCCGTAGACTTTGGTGCAGTGGATGACCGCCCCGTGTTTGTTATGTTTATTCTTCTCAGCCAGTCTATTAAAATTCATCTTCATCTTCTTTCACGGTTTTCTTTTTGTGTTCGGGACAATTCGTTTGTGGAATTTTTAAAAACATACCCTGATGAAGCATCGTTTTTTGCAAAAATAGCTGATTTCGAAAGACAACTCGATCGAGCAGAAACTTAGGTGTTGGCAATATGCGCATTTTTCAATCCTGGCGCTACCCTGCAAACTGGAGAATTTTTCGTTTAGACGATCGTCTGTTGCTTATTTTGGTGGCTATTATTGTCGGGAACTGTAGCGGTCTGGCATCCGTGATTCTTAACCGAACACTTATGGCCATGTTCAATTGGTTTCATCATTTACGCCATTATTGGTGGGTCTTTGTGCTGCCGGCGACAGGTGCTGCGCTCTCTTCCCTGTTTCTGGAAAAAATCGTTAAGGAAGGGGCCGGGCACGGTGTGCCGGAGGTCATTTACAGTGTATCGCGTTACGGCGGCCTGCTCAGGTTTCGCTCAAGCTTTTCCAGGCTCATTTCCAGCGCGCTTACCATCGGCAGCGGGGGCTCGGCGGGTCCCGAAGCCCCGGTTGTTATCAGCGGTGCGGCGATCGGGTCAAATATCGCAAAATATTTTTCCTTAAATGACCGCCAGCGGGTAACCCTTGTCGGTTGTGGAGCGGCCGGCGCAATATCTTCCATCTTCAACGCACCCATTGCCGGCATGGTATTCGCTATTGAAGTGATCATCGGCGAATGGAAATCCGTACATATTGTTCCCATAGCCATTGCGTCGGTAGCGGGTACCGAAATCAGCCGAATCCTTCAGGGAAACCAGATTCCTTTCAGCCACCGCCTGTTCCATATTCACCATATGGACATTATTGCCTGCGTTGGATTGGCGATATTGACGGCCGCAGCTTCTATTCTGCTCACCCGGCTGCTCAGATCCATGGATAAAATAGCAAAGAAAGTGCCGGCCCCCCTATGGATACGGGCAGCCATGGGCGGTTGCGTGGTGGGTCTGATCGGTCTGTTTCTTCCGGAGGTTCTGGGGAAAGGATACCATGTGGTTCAAACCACCATCGAAGGGGCTTTTTCACAGGGGCTTGTCATTGTGGGACTGGCTACCATCGCAAAGATTGCCGCCACCGCTTTCACCCTGGGATGGGGGGGGTCCGGCGGAATATTTGCGCCCTGTCTGGTCATCGGATGCCTTGCAGGATTGACGTATCATCACGGTCTTGTTTTATTATGGCCGTCTGTACCATGGGTAAACCAGGGATGCTTTGCTTTGCTGGGAATGGCGGGTCTGATCAGCGGCATGCTCCAGGCGCCGCTCACCGGAATCTTTCTTATTGTAGAAATTACCGGAGGATATGAAGTAATCCTGCCGCTGATTATTGTATCTGCCATTACGACAAGTGCTTGCCATTATATGGAACCCGCGTCGTATTATTTGAAAGAACTCGTAGACTATGGACACCTTTTAAGACCCGGCACCGATGCGCGGGTATTGTCCGATCTTAATGTTTCAGAACTTATAGAAAAGGACTGCATTGCCGTAACACAAAACATGCTGCTGCGCGATTTTATCAACATCGTCAAAAAATCTCATCGAAATTATTTCCCGGTGGAAGATGAAGAGACCGGTCATTTTATGGGAATCATTCATTTGGATGATATCCGGAAGTATCTGTTCAATCCGGTGATGTATGATACGGTATTTTTAGGTCAGATCATGAATACCACGATTGACGTGGTCAACCCTGACGATGATTTGGCTGATGTTATTCGTAAAATGGATGCGAATCATCTTTATTCCATGCCGGTTGTCGTCAACAACAGGTTCATCGGCCTGATTTCAAAAGGGACTCTGCTGGATCAATATCGCAAAGAGCTTATGGTTCAGACGAGCCAGTCGATTTGACAAAGATTATACAAAGGAGAATCAAATGAATCACCAAATCCTCCATATTTTTCGAAACAGTCCTCTGGGGAGGGAAACGCTGCTCCAAACGATATATTTTTCCAAACGTGTAAAAGTCTCTCCGGTTATTTACATTCCCAATTCCACTAAATTTTTAATGTATTTTGAAAACGATGTGGTTCAGATTGACCTGGACAATTCATATCTTATGGCTCCGGATACCGCCTTGGAACATGCGACCGAGCTGTTGGAGCAAGCGGGCCTGGAGCCCGGGTTTTTGGATCCAAAACATTATACCGCCTCAACTCTGCCGGATATCCATACGAATTTCGACTACATGAGCTGCCCGCGCAGCGTCAGCGACCTGTCTTCAAAAATCGGCCTGGGGTATATAGGAGGACGGGTCAGACGCATCGTTAAGTCCGCACAATTTCCCGTTCTTATCACCAGCCCGGTTTATAAAGAGTGGGAAAGTATCGCCGTGTTTTTCGGCGGTTCGGTTAATGTGTTCAATGCCTTAAAACTGGGATTTCGGTTATGCAGAATTTCCGGCATGCCTCTGGATATTTTTACCCTGATAGAAAACAATTCACAGGAATCATATGAGAAGCTTGTCACGGATGAAGGTCTTGAAAAGGAAATGAGCCGTTATGTGAATAATTGGCATTTTTTAAAAAACAGAACCTTTGAAGAAAACCTCTATGATGTGCCTCACAACGCCCTTGTTGTCATTGGCGCCTATGGTCACCATCCTTTAAAAACTTTTGTTTTTGGGAGCAAAATGGAAAAAATACAGTCTACCATATCCAACAATCTTTTGATCGTAGGGCCGAATTATACGGCTGCCATATAGGCAGGGCCACGTCATTTAAACAGGTAATTGCTTGGAATAAATAAAGTTACTGGCTTATGAAAATCATGAAAATTCCAAGCACCAAAATACAAATCTCAAAAAAATATCAATGACCGAAATTCAAAATTCAAAACAGATAGAATGACGGCGAGGCATCCAATAAGTGATTGAAATGTTTTGGTCATTGGAATTTGTAATTTTGATATTATTTGTAATTTGAGTCTTGTGATTTGGGATTTTAGTGCTGTGTCCAGGGAAACAAATCACTTCTATCTTAATCAGGTGTCGAGACCTTTACAAAAGATCACTTTTTTTGAGCAGAAGAGATATGTTTCAGATAACCGTCAATGATTTTCCGTGGATCTATTTGAAGCGTTTCCGCATAGAGTCTTAAAAAATTTTTTAAATAAAGGCTCGGAGGAAGACTCTCGATCCGATTTTCTTCCACGGACGTTAAAACAGAAACACTGATTTTAGTAACGGCATTAATTTCAGACAGTTCAATTCCCGCCGTTTTTCTCATCTTTTTTAAATCATGACCTGAAATCAACTCCTTAGAAAAAATTTCATCGCAAAGCGTTTCGAGTTCCTTTTTTCTCAATTTTTTCTTAACCTTTTCAGCAGAATCGTCATTGACTGTCATATTAAATGTATGAGCGTGGGACGGATTTTTTTGATTTTGCATGGATGGAATTTGCGGTTTTATTTTTCCGGAATCACAGAGAATACTGTCATATGCGGCCCTTTTGTTTTCATCTGTCAGTGTTAAAAAAGCCTCTTTGATCGTTTTAAGAATCTTCTCTCTTTCCTTATCTGAAAACAAGGAATACGTAACCAGGGAGTCTTCGTTGTACGTTGACAGTGCATCTTTGTAAGCACGTTTGATTTCAAAAGAGGATGAATTTGCCGGAATTTTTAAAATTTCGTAATAAGTTAATCCGTCAAAGTTTTTCATGAAATTTTCCCTGTCTATGATCCCATGGTCTGTTGTTGAGCATCTTTTCCGCAATTTTCGTCATATCCAAAACCGGCGGCGTATAAGGGTATCTATGGATAAAAATTTTTTTTGAAAGAACTGAATCATGAATTCGCACATCATAACCGACAGTTCCAAGAAACTGAAAATTAGAATAAAAATGCCGATTGCACAAGTCTTGAATTTTATCTCCCATGGTTGCATCTAAGTTTTTGCGAAATTGATTTAAAATAAATTTGAAGTTAAATTCGCTTAATTTATTTCTCAAGAGTTTTTCATGATCTGGATTATATTTCAGCAAAATTTCTATGATATCCGGAGACGTGCGTGTCCCATTATTCGGGCTGACAACCGCTTCCTTCGTCGCAGAGGTAAAGGCGTGCCGTTTCATAATCTGTTTTAATTTCCTTAGATAGACCGCCTTAATAAACCGAAAAGAATTTTCGATTGCCGTGGGTTCGGGGGTACATATAAAAATCCCCTGCTTGGAGGTCAGGAAAAAATCAAGAGTGTTAAAATTTGTTCCGGTCCCAAGGTCGAGCAGAATGTAATCAAAAGAGAGCTTTTGTATCGCGTTGATTATTTTTAGTTTATGAGCGTGTAACAGATTTGCAATTTCCATGGAACACAAGGAAGAGCCAATAAAAAACAGATTCTGTATGAACGTGGAGACAGCCGTATTCTCAAGGTTGTTCACTGTCTTATCTAAAAAGCGGTTTATACCGCCTTTCTGGTGGTTAATTCCCAGCAAGGTATGAAGGTTTGAACCGCCAAGATCCAGATCAATCAGTACGACTTTTTTGCCCCGTTTGGCCAGCAGCGCTCCCAGATTTACCGTGATAAAGCTTTTTCCAACCCCTCCCTTTCCACCGCCGATTGGATATATTTGGGTCATTTAATACACCTAACTTTTTGAGATGTTGCTCCCAAAGGGCTGTTGTAACAGGTTACGCACAAAATTGTTTTTTCATATTTTCCGGGTTGCAGGTAACACAGTCATGAATAAGATTTTTAAGTCGTCGCTCTAAAACCGAGTAAGAATAATTGCATGCTGCAATTTCGTAGTTTGTCTCGACCATAGTTTGGCGAACCGCCTGGTTTTCAATAACTTCTCTTGCCTTGCGAACGGCGTCCTCTGTGACATAACCGTCTATTTCTATGGCGAGAAACCCTTTTGGCTCGATATCAAATGTATAAATTGAATATTTGTTTACAACTATGGGCTTACGAAAGTATACGGCTTCGAGAAAGGCATTGCCAAATCCTTCAAAAGTTGACGGATAGGTGACAAGGTCGGCATGCGGATAAATGTCATCAAGGGTGTAAATTTTCTTTCCGGTTTCAGTCATTCCCCTGCGTTCATTAATTATATCCGACACAAAAACAGTGTTAACCTTCATAAGCTTTGAATATTCCATAATTCTTTGTTCATAGTCGTATCCTTCGTCACCGGAGGCATGGGAAATAATAAGCTTGGCCTTTTTCCCCAGCCTGTGGACGAGTTCTATGGCATGCTCAATGCCTTTGCGCTTCACCACACGGGTCGGCTGGAGGATAAAAAGCTCATCATCTGCGATCCCCAGGGATTGCCGTACATCTTTTGAATACTCATCAAGCGGAGGCGGCGGGTTTTCAAAGTCCATGACATTCGGAATAATCGTTGCAGAGATGCCGGTTCTGAGGCTTAATTGATTATCACCGGAAGAGTTTATGGTCACATGACGTATGGACGGCAGATGAGGGGGGAATGCCATGTTCAGATATTCCCAGACGGCATTTGTCAAAAACTGCTGCCGTTCCCAGAAAAAATCGTGATGGTGTGCTATTGCGGGTATGCCGGTCTCTGATATGAGTTCGGTGATGGCAATGCCTAAGGGAATATTTAACGGAATTGTCAGTGCATTTTCCGGAACCAAAAGGTCGATGGCAAATTTTTCGATGAATTTGTATAGGTCGTCCTTTAATTTTTTTTTAAGGTTCATAATTTTTTGCGTAACCTGCCGGCCGCGCTTATGAACCCCAAAGCAATTATTGTAGATGTCTTTGATATCAGGATGTATAAAATGAGCTTCTTCTGACAGATAGGAACAATCGGGCGGACGGTCAAGTTCGCCGGCAAAAAAGAAACAGCGAAATCCCTGCCTTTGAAAAACAGTTGCCCATTTGGCTGTTTCCAGGGAGACACCATCTGTGCCGGCAAAACGGGTTGAAATAAATCCGACGTTGTGCGCTGAACCGCAGAATTGACAGGTACCCATTTATTGCTCCTTTTCAACTGTTCTTCAAATCACGAAAATTTTAATTAGCATATATTGTGTTATTTATTTTCTTGACATACCATATATATCCTTCTATATGTGAATACATGTATAATACATTAAATTTTTTATATTGTAAAATATCGAACAAAGAATTATGAATGCCAAAAATGATGAACTCGTAAAAAGTCGTCACTCCGGTGAAAACCGGAGTCCAGATGCTCTGCAACTGTTTGAA
>CAZIIV010000027.1:0-10359 GCA_964539365.1 uncultured Desulfobacteraceae bacterium
GCTTTTGTTATGAAGCCTGTTGTTTTGGATGAAATCGCAAACACTGTCCGAAAGGCTCTGCATGCTGACTGAAGGAGTATAACCCATAAGCTGTTACTATAGTGTCCAACTTTCCACTCAACTGAATATCTAAACGATTCAGACCATATTGTTCTACCTTAAACATAAATTTTCTCCTGTTAATGAGTGACTTATATAGCTGCCGCCTGCGCCTGCCAGAGATAAGAGTCAAACCTTGATTATTGATTTAATCATGCTGTATTTCCGCCTCATTTCAGATGACCTGGATATTTGTGACTTGACAATACTTGCCCGGCGGCTCACCGCGGAATATGTTAGCGTCTTCTTCAGAATATTTCTGAACTTTTTCACGATAAGCTTTGTATGAATCCTTACCCTTAAATTGTGAAAGAATAAGATCCGTATTCAGCCAGGCAATATCTTTGGGTAATTATGCTGGAACCAACGAAAAATGACAAAAAGACAAAGGGGAAGGGGAATTGAAATGTACCGGCGCAGATGACGTGAACGTTTATCTTGAGAGGTGGGAAGACCTGCAACGTAAAAATTGGGCGTTTTACGAAGCCGTCATCTCTTGATATGGAATATTTCCACTGGTGACCTCTTTATAGATGTCTTTCAGGTTTTCTTTAAGTTCATTTAAAGATTCACCCTGAGTCATATCGTCCGGAAATTCTTCAAGATAACCCAAATATATATCCTCATCTTTCCAATAAACATATCTCTTTGTTTCCATATGTTTTTTCCCTTCTGACATAACGGTTTTAAAATTCGATTATTTTCTTTTCCGCCTTTTTATATGTTAGGTCGAAACTTCCTTGAATGCCTATCCGTGTATACGATTTTTAACTTCAGCTGCTATTGGGGATGATTTTTACTCCACCAGAATGTGGATTAAATACCATTGCTTTTATTTTTTTCTCGCGCCTCTTCACGCAGACAGTATCTAATTTTTTAATTTTACAATTTTTTAAGAAACTGATTGCTTCCGATAGTGCTTCACATGGACACTGCCCCGGGTGTTGCAAACAGATCGGTGTGTGCTTATGGGGCACATTCTTGAGCTAAGCGGCTTTTTTCAAGGCGTATTAGTTTTTTTGCAACGGCCTCCTGAATAGCTTTGCTTCGGTTTGGGAAATATTTCAATTTCACAAGTAGTTATGGGGTGTTGATCAACTATCTATCAGTTTTTTGATCTCATCCAGCAGCGGGGGCTTTAAGGTTCGCCATCTGGGCTGTATGGCCTTGTCCTCATGCCATGTGAATTCAACCGCATCAAATTTTTCCGGAATCACATGTTTGCCATCAACACCATATTTGTTTTCCGGATAATATTCTATCCAGAGCATACGGTGCGGATCCAGGTTAAACTCCTTTGCAACCATGGTGACCACGTGGCTGGTGGCGGCCCTTACCGACATTTTACTGCCCGGGACATCTGAAACCACCACGATAATCGGCCTCAGGTGCATCAGAGTTTTTTTATCATCTTTTTTAAGATCATAGATCCGGAGTCGGCACTTCCCGCTTCCCAGCTTGAGTTTGCCGCCCCATCCGCTCCATGAAAATATATCATCGTAAATCAGCATGGTTCTTTCGGAAAAAACGCTTACCGGGTGTGCCCGGGTATGTCATAGGTGGTGCAGCTCCCGCTCGAGCAAGTCCTGCTCTGAGTTTTAACCTTGGTGCCTGCGGAACCATATCCCATGGTGTAGCTGGTGGTGCTCAGAACCCGTTCCAGTTCCTCGCTGCCGCACTTTGGACACTTTAATTCAATTTCATCATCTTGATTCATGACAAGCATCTCAATAAATTCCTCGCATTTTAAACATTTGAACTCGTATATCGGCATGTTTGTCTTCTCCTTGAATATTGTATCGAATATATTTTATCATCTTTTCGAAATTGTCAAGGTTGACTTTTTACGGGCAACGTTACCTCAAACACCGCACCGGATCCGTCACCGTCTTTGAGTTTTAACTTGCCGCCGTGTTTCCGGACAATTTCATGACAAATATATAATCCAAGGCCGGTTCCTTTGCCAACCTCTTTGGTGGTGAAAAAGGGCTTGAAAATATCCTGCCGCCTGGATTCGGGAATACCGGGCCCCGTATCTTTACAGGAAAAAACCACTTGTCGGTTATCAGAATCAAACCATGTATCAAGGGATATGACTCCCGAGTTATGGATAACAGACTGTATGGCATTTTGAATAATGTTCAGCGCCACCTGACCCAAATTGGCAAAATTTCCCTGAATATCCGGGAGGTCCGGGTCATAATTTTCCGCGATTTCAAGATCGTGATCTTTGTACTGGTTGTGCATAATCCGTAACGCATCTTTTATCACCGAATTCATGTTCACCGCCTCCGAATAGGTCTGGGCCTGCCTGGATAGCCCTAACAGACTGGCCACAATGGATTTGGCCCGGCCTATCTCCTTATCGGCGAACTTTAAATCGTCAATCACGTCCGGATCAAGGGGGTGCTGTTCATCCCATTGCTCAATATCTTCTATGGCGGCCTGTACCAGGCTGGTCACCGTTGTCAGGGGATTGTTCAATTCATGGGCAACGCCGGCAACCAGTTGTCCGATTGCGGCCAGGCTTTCCGATTGGATTAACATTTCCTGGGTTCGCTCCTTTTCAGCCAAGGCGTGTTTCAGGTCCATGGTCCTTTCTTCGACCTTCTTTTCAAGATTCTCCTTCAGATCATTCAGCGACTGATAGGAACGCGCATTCTCAACAGCCAGTGAACTCTGTCCGGCAAGTGTTTCAAGAAGATCCATATCTTCACGGGTGTATAGATCCCCGGAAAGTTTCTCCCCCAGGACCATAAATCCGTTCAGATTTTCTTCGAAAATCATGGGAAGAACAACTTCCGCATCCAACTCATCCAGATCTTTGACCACATCCCGTATTTCGGGCGCTGAAATTTTTTGCTTAATATTTTTCCGTATAACTGGCCGGCGCTGTTTTTTCATAAATTCGATCACGCACCCAGGGGTCTTTGTCAAAATGGAGCGACCCGGGTCAATGGATTCTTTGCGGGCGGAAAAAGTTTTAAACCCCGGTCCGGAGGTATCCTTTAAAAAAAGCGCACAATGACGAACCTTCATGGTATCAACAACCGTATCCATCAAAAGTTCACCGATCTGATCATATTCGAGCACGGATACGATCAACTGACTGACCCGTTTGATGGTTTTCTGATAATCATACTTGCCTTTGTAGAAGATGCCATCGATAAAAACCTGTATTTTTGATTTTAGCGGTCCGAAAACAAACGCGATCAAAAGAAAAAAGCATATGGGGAAATAAATGGAATCCGAAAAATTAAAGTTCTTAAAGACCTTATCCGCCATAATGATGATCAGAGCATACAGACAGGTTAAAAATGCGGTCAAAATTGAATAGATAAGACTCTTTTTAATAAATATTCCCATATCAAGCAGATCGTGCTTAAACAGTCCCACAGCAAAAACGATAAGGGGAACAAAGCTCAAATTTCCGAGGGGATATACCGAACATCCGAATATCGTTAAGACATTAAACCCATTCAATAGGCCCATAGTACCGAATCCGGCGAACAAGTATTTAAGCCGGTTTTTATGGGAACTGTTTGTTTCTTTTCGGATAGCATTCACCAGTAGTGTCAGGACATAAAGGGTAGCTAAAAACACGGCCAGTCCTGACAAGATATAAAGACCTCCGGCGGTTGGGAAATAACCGAAATAATATTTCTGCATGGATTCGAAAAAATAAGAAGTCGGCGTAAGGCACATCAAAAAAAATGCATAGGCATATGCACCCCGGATAAGCCATTTTCGGCCCGGAATATTGAGATAGATGTGAAAAAAATGAATGTATACGGAGAATGCATACACAACAAAAAAATGGGCGGTACGACTGACCCAAAGAGCGGTTTCGGCAGATGTTGCAGTGAATGCATAAAGTATGTCGATATAAAGAAAAGATCCGATTATGCAAATCGTAAAAAAAAGCAAGTTGGTTTTGGTTCTGGGGGCATAGAAAATAGTCAGAGCGGCAAGCCCGAGAAAGCAGCACAATGTCAGAAATGGCGGAATGCTATAAAACGTCATGGTATCTCAAGAGAGTTCGCTTGGCTCACAGTTGGAATGTTGGAATACTCCATCATTCCATTTGCGAGGCAGATAGATCATTCCTCAACAATCACGATTAATCGGATGTAAATCAAGATTGTTGGTTATTGAGTTCAATCGTAAGGTGTCAGTGTTCAGGTTTCAGGTTTCAGCTCTTCAAGTTTCTCGACCCTGACACCTGAAACCTGACACCTTTTCCCCAAAGCTAAATACGTAGCGCAGACGAACATGAATTTTCATATTGCCAACAGCCGTGATTCACACCCCGATTAATCTCAATCATTTTATAATTTCAGAAATGTCAAACTGTTTTATTTAGCATCTCACGGGCATGATTAAGTGTGGCGCGGGTAATTTTTTCCCCGCCCAGCATCCTGGCAATCTCTGTGACGCGCTCCGACTCGGTTAAACGGGTTATGGTTGTTCTGGTCCTTCCCCGGACAACCTGCTTTGAGATATTGAAATGATGGTCGCCGAATTTTGCGATTTGAGGCAGATGAGTGATACAGATGATTTGATGGTGTCGGGCAAGGGATGACAGCTTTTTCCCCACGACCTCTGCCACGCTTCCTCCGATTCCCGCGTCAACTTCATCAAAAACAACGGTCTCCAATGATTCGCTTTTGGCCAGTATGGCCTTTAGCGCAAGAACAACCCGTGAAAGTTCTCCACCCGAGATAATACTGTTGAGGGGCTTGAGCGGTTCTCCCACATTCGGAGCAATCAGGAAGGTGATGCGGTCGATTCCGGTTTCAGTAATGACGATCTCTTGGGTTGCAAGATAGGGTTCTGTATGTTCCTCCACAGGAACGGTTCCAAAGAATATTTCAAACTTGGTTTGGGACATCTTAAGGGTATCGAGTTTTTTTTCCACTTTTCCGGCAAGGGTCGCGGCCGTTCGTTTCCTTTTGGTGGAAAGGGTTATGGCCCGTTTGACCAGATTGTCGTGCAACTCGGAAAGTTTTTTCTCGGTATCGGCGATATCCTCGGACAGATTTTCGATTCCTGAAAGCTCCCGGTCTATGGATTCGAGCTTCAGAAATACGTCTTCAAGAGTGGGTCCATATTTGCGCTTGAGCTGGGCCAGGGTGTCAAGGCGCGCTTCAACCGTTTCAAGACGGTTTTCGTCCATCTGTATCGTGTTCAGGTAACTTCTAAGGGCTTCGGCAATATCTTCGAGATAAATGCTTGTTTCGGCAATACGCTCTGTTTCCGGGGCCAGAGCGGGGTCTATGCGGGAAGCTTTTTCAAGTTCTTTTTTCACCGCCACAAGGCGTTCAACAACCGCACCCTGTGCATTGTAAAGCGCTTCAACGCTGTCGTGAACGGCCTGAAAAAGTTCTTCTGCATTTTTCAGACGTATTCGTTCCTGTTCAAAAGCCACGTCTTCTCCCGGAGTTATTGAGGCCTGCCGGATCTCTTTTTGTTGGAATTCAAGCAACTGAATGTGTTCGACGTGACGGGCCTTTTTGGACTTCAGGTTTTCAAGGGTCCGGATCAACGGGAGTATGTCATGAAAACACCCGGAAACCTCATTTCGCAGGGGAATCAAATCTCCAAACTGATCGATGATCTCCAGCTGACTTTCTTCCTTTAAGAGTCTCTGATGCGTGTGCTGACCGGATATGCTTGCAAGATTCTCGGTGATCAAATTCAGCAGTTGAGTGGTGGCAAGATGTCCGTTGATATAAACCCGGTGGCGGTCTTTGCGAGAAACAATTCTTCTGATCAAAAGTCCTTCCTCGGGATGAAGATGGTTTTTTTCCATAATATCGGCAACCGCGCTTTGCTTTGCAATCTGAAATAATGCTTCAAGTTCCGCGGTCTGGCTGCCGGTGCGAATGAGCCCGGCATTTGCCCGGCTTCCCAGCAAAAGATTGACCGCATTGATGATAATAGACTTGCCGGCACCGGTTTCGCCGCTTAAAATGTTCAGCCCGTCCGAAAAGGATATCTGAAGATCATCGATGATCGCAAAGTTTTTAATGGAGAGTTCTTGAAGCATGCAGGCAACTGTAAAATCCTGGCTCAGAGAACCAAGTCTGTCCCGTCTTGCGGGGGTTAGAGATAGATGGCTCTGCCTTGAGTTTTTGTGTCTAAAATCATAAATTCCAAGCACCCCGCCAAAAAACCGGCGGGCAGGCAAATTACAAATAAATCTCAAATTCCAATATTCAACACGCGGCGCAAGCGCCTGCGCTGCGCGTGACCTAAACCCTGCATGACGAGATATTGTTTGGATTTTCGAATTTCGGTCATTGGATTTTTTTTGATATTTGGAATTTGATATTTGGAATTTCAATAATTCAATGAACTTCCAAAAAAGCAAACCCCCTTTGTGGATAATCAAAGCCTGGTCCTTGTGCCCAGGATTTCTATTGTCCGAGTTCTTGGGCGGCGTAAAGCCCGAGGTCGAAGGCCTTTAGGTTGGACTCCACAAACGCTTTTCGGGTTCTTTTGGTTATCGCTTCTTTGACATTTTCGGTGGACAGAGGAACGGTTTGGGTTTGAATCAAAGCGCCCAGCAGAACCATATTTACGGACAAAACATTTCCGGCTTTCACGGCCACGGCCGCTGCATCAAAGGCAATAAGCTTTGCCGTTTTCTTTCGAATCAACTCCTGGAGTTCATCCAGATCCGGATAAACACTTTTTCCCGTGGTTACCGTAAAAGACGGAAGTTTGGCCAGATTTGTAATAACAACCGTATTCAAATTGCATTTATGTAGGGCCCGCAACGTTTCCGACGGCTCGAACCCTAAAAGCACATCCGCCTCACCGTCCGAAATTACGGTGCTTTGAGCATCCCCAAACACAATTGAGGATTCCACCACGCCTCCCCTTTGAGCCATGCCGTGTATTTCACTCATGCGCACATCAATACCGGAGAGGAGTGCGGCTTCCCCGATAACCCTGGAAGCCAGAAGATTTCCCTGTCCGCCCACAGCCACTATTATTAATCTTGTTATGTTCATTTAGCAATCCAATCTTTGAGTTATCGTGATAATGTGGTTCTTTAGTAGACGCATTCTTAAATACGATTGCGTATTTGTAACAATTTACGGATTTTTTTAAAATCACAAATTCCAAGCACCAAATTACAAATAAATCCCAAATCTCAAGAATCAAATTCAAAACATCATGCCAAAGTCAGGCAAGAATCAAAAATTCCAATGATCTTAACCATTCCGATTTTTCCAGTATTGATAAAAATATCTTTTTAAATTCGTCTGTCTTGCTTCAAGATCATACGGTTTCGAATTTTGAATTTCGGTCATTGGAAATTGTTTGATATTTGGAATTTGTTATTTGGAATTTCCATTAATTGAAAGACCCTGTGAACAGATATACAATTTCTAAACCCCTAACCCGTGAATGCTTGTGTATCCTTAACGGGTAAAATTGCATGCTCCGGGCAGATCTGGGCACAGACGGAACACCCCGAACACATGACGGGATCGATGTTCACCCGGTTCTCCTCTATGAAAAATGCCGGACAGGCCAGATCATTGATACAATCTCTATGATTTTTACATTTGTCGCTGACAAAAAAAGGCTTGCCCCGGGCTTTTTTCAGACCTTTCGCATACAGCGTACACATTTCTTTGGATATCACCACGGAAACACCTTTAAAGTTCAAAGCCTCTTTGACGGCGTCAATACTCTTTTGAACCCGGTACGGCCGAATAACCGCAACATGGGATACCCCTACAGCCCGGACGATCTCTTCAATAGACACCATCCCATACCCGTCAACGTCCAGTTTTTTCATATCAACACCCGGATGAGGCTGATGTCCGGTCATGGCGGTGGTGCCGTTATCCAGAATGACCAGGGTGAAATTATGGTTATTGTAGACCGCATTAATCAAACCGGGTATCCCGGAATGAAAAAAGGTGGAATCTCCGATAAAGGAAATAACTTTTTTGCCGCTCTTTATTGAAAAACCGCAGGATACCCCTGCAGAAGCTCCCATACATATCAGAAAATCCCCCATGGCAAGGGGCGGCAGGAATCCCAGGGTATAGCAGCCGATATCCGTGGGGCAAATAGTATCCATACCCTCAGAGGCTTTTTTCACCGCATAAAAGGTGGCCCGATGAGAACATCCCGCACAAAGGTTGGGCGGACGATCCGGAATTTCGGGAATATCAGAAAGATCCGGAACTTTGACCGGTGTATACGACACGTCAAAACAGGTTGCCAGGGATTGTCTGACCAGAGCAGGATCGAATTCATACAGTCGTGAGAAATAGTTCTGACTTTTTCCTAAAATCGGAAGGGTTAATTTTTCCTCCTGTGCCAGCATCTTGACCGTTTCTTCCATAAACGGCTCCCCTTCCTCAACAACCAGAACTTTTTCACAGTCTTTTAATAATTCTTTTACCATGGCCCGGGGCATGGGATGCGAAAATCCGATCCGCAATATCTTGACTCGATCTTCTATGTTCAGATCTTTAACGGCATCAGACACATAATTGTAACTTATTCCATTGCATATAATTCCCCAGGTGCCGTTGCCCTTGACGGAATTGTACTCGGAAGTTTCGGACATGGTTTCAGCGGTCTCAAGTTTGCTTAATAGTCTTGCGTGAAGATTTCTGGCAACCGCGGGAACGGGAACCTGATGAAACGGATCTTTGGAAATATCACCGATGGTTTCGGCTGTCTTGATTTTCCCAAAAACTACGGGAGCCGTGGAATGATTTACCCGGGTCGTGGTTCTGAAGATAACCGGTTGCTGAAGTTTCTCTGAAATATCAAAAGCATACGCAACCATATCTTTGGCCTCCTGCACCGAGGACGGTTCCACCACGGGCAGACCTGAAAACTTTCCGTAATACCGGTTGTCCTGTTCGTTCTGACTCGAAAACATATACGGATCATCTGCCGTAACAATAACAAGACCTCCCTTAACGCCAATGTATGCAAGGGTCATAAAAACGTCCGCTGCCACATTCATTCCCACATGCTTCATGACACACATGCTGCGGACGCCACAATTTGCGGTAGCGGCCGCCACTTCAAGTGCCACCTTTTCATTGGTGCTGAATTCGAAATAGAGGTTGGTTTCCCGGGATATCTGGAAAAAATTGTTTGATATTTCTGAAGAGGGAGTCCCGGGGTATGTTGTTGCAACAGCGATTCCGGCCTCAATGGCCCCCCGGGCAATGGCTTCGTTGCCCAAAAGCAGCATTTTCAGACCGGGATCTTCCGTGAGTAATTTATGCATGATACCTTCCTTAAACTTGATATGACACTTTTTATTTTCCGTGTGGTGTTATGAAGGACTCATATATCAGCATCCCTTGACGTGTAAAGAATTTTCTTCAGACAATCAAGGGATTGAAAAAACTTTACAAAGATTTCACCATGATTTATAGTAATAACCTTTGGTAACACTTATATTTCAATGGTAAAGAATCCTGACCCATAGGACCAGATTTTCTAAAAAAATGAGGTTTGAATGAAAAAACCGACGACGCTTGTTATTGCTACGCGCAACAAAGGAAAAACAGCGGAAATCAAGGATCTTTTGAAGGGATTTCCGGTTGATATTAAAAATCTGGATGATTTCGGCCCCATCCCCCCACTCAAAGAGGAGGGTAAGACCTTTGATGAAAATGCTTATCAAAAAGCGAGTTTCGCAGCAAAAATTCTCGGGTTGCCTGCGCTGGCCGATGATTCAGGGCTTTTGGTCGAGGCACTGGGGGGTGCTCCGGGCATCCATTCCGCACGCTATGCAGGGGAAAATGCAACCGACGAACAAAGGTATTTAAAACTTCTTGATGAAATGAAAGGAAAGTCCAACCGAAATGCCGCCTTTGAATGCGTTATCTCCATATCGGTTCCCACGGGGCCTGCCCTGACATATGAAGCGCGCTGTCAAGGTCTGATCACGGAACGCCCTGCCGGCTCAAATGGATTCGGATACGATCCGATTTTCTTTTATCCGCCGTTAAATAAAACCTTTGCTCAGTTAACCAGAGAAGAAAAGAGCCGCGTCAGCCACAGAGGAAAAGCCTTTGCCGAACTCAAAGGCGAGTTTGACAAGGTCTTGATCTGGATCCGTCAGCACATTCCGGTTCAGGAATTAATTCATGGGTGAGGATATATTTCGGAAATTATAATATGTATTGAAAATAAAGGTGATTTTTAGCCTTATATTTTTAACTCGGACATGGAATGATGAAATAATGGAATGTTGGAATAATG
>CAZIIV010000027.1:10459-16163 GCA_964539365.1 uncultured Desulfobacteraceae bacterium
AATAATGGAATGTTGGAATAATGATTTAAAAGGAATGATATTCCTCTATTCAATTCACATCAACAAGAATTTTACCATAACCCAATATTCCAATTGTGACTTGCCCGCTCGTGCCCTGCAATGGCAAACGGGGTGAAGCGAACTATCTTGATTTTTTTATAACTTCGCATCAATTGAAAAATCTAAACCCATGATTGCAGATCTGATAAAAATAAACAGAAGCTGTCGCAGGTTTTATCAGGACCATGCCATTACTCCGGAGACCTTGAAACAGCTGGTGGATCTGGCAAGACTTTCCCCGTCAGCAGCAAATTTACAGCCATTAAAATACATCCTTTGCACGACCCCTGAGAAAAATGCCCAAGTGTTTTCATGCCTTGGATGGGCGGCATACCTAAAGGACTGGCCCGGGCCCAAACAAGGAGAACGTCCCGCAGGATATATTATTATGCTCGGTGACAGCGAAACATCCAACCTCTATATCGGATACGATTGTGGTATTGCCGGCCAGAGCATGCTATTAGGTGCCAGAGAAAAAGGGCTTGCCGGATGTATGTTCGGAGCAATAAACCGTCAACAGCTCAGGGAAATACTGAATATAGACATGCCGTTGAAAATACTTCTTGTAATCGCAATCGGAAAACCCAAAGAACAAGTTGTGATAGAACCTGTCGGCCCCGACAATAATATCCGGTACTGGCGGGACAACCAGGGGATCCATCATGTGCCCAAAAGAAATCTGAACGATATTATTGTGGATTCAATTTAATAAAGGAGAAACCGAATGTTAGAGAAGAAAAAAGGCATAGACATCGTAACTGAAATCGGAGGCATCACAACTTTTGAATCGGCAAACAAGCTTTTTGAAAATAAATTGGACCCAACCCATCTATCTCGAATACAACAAATAACACATCCCGAAGTTGTTATTAAAATCGCCAATGCAATCGCCATGTGTGAGCCGGACGCGGTTTTTATTAATACCGGATCTAAAGAAGATAAACAGCGGATCAGAAAAATGGCCATAGATAAGGGAGAAGAAGCCAAACTCCCCATGCACGGCCACACAATTCATTATGATCTCAAATACGAACAGGGCCGCATTATAGACCGTACGTTTTATATTACCAACCCCGGAGAAGATGTCAGTTCTCTGGCCAACAGAATGGACAGGGGGGAAGCGCTTATAGACATCCGGGATAAAATGACAGGGATTATGCACGGGAAAACCATGATCGTCGGGTTTTATATGCGCGGACCGGTGGGGGCACCCGCATCCAATCCCGCTCTGGAGATTACCAGTTCATTGTATGTGTCACACAGCGCGGAAATCCTTTACAGGAATACATTTTCCGTTTTTGACCAAGAAGTTGATCGTCTGGGACATTTTTACACCAATATCCACAGTGAAGGTCTGAACCGGCTTGAAGATCTGCCCAACGCACGGGTATTTATGGATCGAAGTTATCAAACCACCTATAGTTTTAACTGCACGTATGCCGGCAATACGTTACTTCTGAAAAAAGGAAACCACCGGTTCTCCGTGGACAAGGCCGTGTACGAAAGCAGGGGCAATGAGCTATCGGAACATATGTTTATTACCGGTATAGACGGGCCCGGAAATCGCATAACCTGGTGTGCCGGCGCCGCTCCCAGCGGATGCGGGAAAACCACAACGGCCATGGCGGGCAACTATTTTATCGGTGACGATCTGGCACAAATGTGGATTGATGAAACCGGCGCTATCTGTTCCATAAACCCGGAATGCGGTATTTTCGGTATTGTCGAAGATGTCAACTGGGAAGGTGACCCGCATCTTATGGAACTTCTTCGAAAGCCCGGAACAGAAGTGATCTGGTCTAATGTTCTTATTGACGAAAACGGTGTTCCCCGATGGACCGGGGATGGAGACGATCCCCCGCTTAAGGGAATAAATTTTCAGGGGCCATGGGAACCCGGGATGACCGATGAAAACGGAAAACCGATCCCCATATCCCATCCCAATGCAAGATGCACCTTGACCTCGTCGGACCTCGCCAATTATTCTGAAAGGGCGGAAGATCCCAATGGTGTGGAAACCCGGGTGATTACCTATAGCGGTAGAGACAGTGATACCATGCCGCCGGTCTGGGCCGCTAAAAATTCGGATCACGGTGTGGTCATCGGCGCGTGTATCGTGTCTGCCGCCACCGCCACTGAAGTGGGGGCAACCGGCGTTAAACGCGCGCCCTGGGCCAATGCTCCCTTTATTCCGGGCGCCTTGGCCGATTATATGGACGCTCAATTTCAGTTTTTTGGCAATGAAAAAATTGCAAAAGATAAAAAACCGGTAATGGCGGGATTGAATTATTTTCTGACCCATGAATCCAGAGGCGGCACTTCCAAAAAACTGATCGGAGAAAAAAGAGACGTAAAAGTCTGGCTGGCCTGGCTGGAAAGACATGCGCACAACGACGTCGATGTCATTAAAACTCCCATCGGAAATCTTCCTAAGTTTAATGATCTGAAAAACCTTTTTCAATCCATAATCAACAAAGAATATACTCAAGACCTGTATATTAAGCAGTTTTCTTTGTATATCGATAATATTATTGCCGGAATAGTCATGCAAGTAGAGGCATATGGAAAAGAACCTGATCTCCCGGAAAGACTGTTCGAAGTTCTAAACAAACAAAAGAAAGGTCTCATGGCGTTAAGAGACAAATACGGCCCGATTGTAACGCCGTCCCAGCTTGAGGAAGTATAATATTAATCCCGTTTTTAACGTAATTTGCAGCGGCCGTATGCTGGTCGCTCTTGTGATGGGTTTTGCCTGCGGTTTGCCGCTTCTTCTGACTATAACCGTACTGCAGGCATGGATGAAAGAACAAGGGGTGGATCTGACCGTGATCGGAATGATGTCCCTTGTGGGTCTTCCCTATACGTTGAAGTTCCTCTGGGCGCCGGTTCTGGACCGTTTTACGCTTCCTTTTCTGGGCCGCAGAAGAGGCTGGCTTCTGGTGACCCAGGCGGCCCTGATGGTGTCAATATCCGGCCTGGGCTTCACTGATCCCGGGAAGAACCCATGGATGATGGCAGTTGCGGCGGTTCTGGTAACCTTTTTCAGCGCCTCACAGGATATTGTCGTTGATGCGTATCGAAGGGAAGATCTCCCGGATCAAGAGCTGGGGATGGGCTCTTCTCTGTATGTCAACGGATACCGGGTCGGGATGCTGCTCGCTTCCGGCGGCGGCCTGATTCTGGCAGATCACATGCCCTTTTTCATGGTCTATCAGATCATGGCGGCCTGTATGCTGCCCGGGATTGTCACCACGCTTCTGGCACCGGAACCCAAAGTTGATGAGGGAACCCCGGAGAGCATGAAGCAAGCGGTTTTTGATCCGCTCATCGAATACTTCAGTCGGCGGGGAGCGTTATGGATACTGGCCTTTATTCTTTTTTACAAAATCGGCGACACAATGGCCAGCACCATGACCATACCGTTTTATCTGGACATAGGGTTTTCAAAAACTCAGATCGGCGCTGTAGTAAAACTGTTCGGGTTCTGGGCTACCGTGGCCGGAACTCTGATCGGAGGGGTGATCATGCTCCGCCTGGAGATTAACCGAAGCCTGTGGATTTTTGGATTTCTCCAGGCCTTATCCACCGCCGGTTTTGCAGTTCTGGCTCGGGTGGGGAACAGTCTTCCCCTGTTGTCCACAGTTATCGCTTTTGAGAATCTCAGCAGCGGGATGGGCACCGCTGCTTTTATCGCATTTATGGCAAGCATAACCCATAAAAAATTTACTGCTACACAATATGCGTTGCTCAGCAGCCTCATGGGAGTCCCCAGGGTGATGGCCTCGGCGCCCACCGGGCTTTTTGTCAAGAACATGGGATGGGTAAGTTTTTTTATTGGCTGTACGCTTATCGCTGCTCCCGGCATGCTCCTTCTTTTTAAATTTGCGCCCTGGAATCCTCAAAAGGCGGGATCAAACTATGGAAGATAAAAAAGTCATCGCGAGAATCGAAAATCTTCACCAGATGAGGAAAAAAATCGTCTCCATGTCCCCTGAAAACGCCTTGAACGCTATTTTAGATTCACCCCAACCCGCTGCCCTGATCCATTCTTTTCCCGAAGAGGACTTTTATTTTTTAATCCATAATATCGGGGTCGAAGATTCTCACCCCCTGTTATCCCTTGCGTCCGACAGGCAGTGGGAATACGTCGTAGATCTCGAAGTTTGGCAAAAAGATAGAATTGAATTAAAATCGCTTACCCGATGGTTTGATCTGCTGTTTAAAGTAGACCCGGATCGTTTTATAAAATGGTTCCTCCGTCGAAAGACCGAATTCATGGAATTTTATCTGTTCAAAAACATCGAAGTTAAAATCAGAGAGGCCGACCAGGATCCATCGGAATTCGGCGATGAGTTTTTCACCTATGACGATACGTTGTATGTAAAGTTTCTCGATGATACGTTCGAGCCTGACACCCAAGAAAGTGCGCCGGACGACACCATAAAAAAAGATCGCAACGCGTTTCTTACACAATTTTTCAAGACCCTTTCAGCCTTCGACCACATCACATATCAAAAGGTTCTCCTGGAGACGTGCAGCGTGATCCCCGCAGAAACCGAAGAAGAAGCCTATCGACTGCGCAATGTCAGGCTGGCGGAAAAAGGGTTTCTGCCGCATGAAGAAGCCATCGGCGTATATCAACCGTTGAAAGCGGAAGATTTTAAAAAGCAGGACACAAAATTTATCACAACAGATCCTGATCGAAAGCTGTTTTTTCCGGTACCTTTTTATCATTCCGGAATGCTGGAACAAGAAAACCTGTTTGCTTCGGCCTTGAAAAAAATAGAAACAGATGATGTTGTTGAACAGATTCAGATCGAATTCGCCGGACTGTGTAATCTTATCATCTCTGCGGACCAGAAAAATATCAGAGAAAAAGAAGAACTGAAAAGCATTGTTAAAAAGGTATCCGGTTACTTGAGTATCGGGCTTGAACGGCTATCTCCTGACGACAAGACTCCAGGTGCCGGGTACTGCTCAACATTAATACGCAACCATCCCCTTTCCGATATCTTCAGTGTGGGATACGGGATGGCCCTTGAGCTAAAATGGAGGGCCGAAAAATGGCGAGAACAAAGCTGGTTTGAGAAACAAGGTCTGCTGCTGAGTTTCTGGGGTGAACAATGGCTAGGGGTACTGGGAGGGCTGTTGATTAAAAAACCGCTGTTTTTTGACAACTATAAAACAGGGGTGCTCTACAGGGAATTTATGTCCATGGATGACATACGGGCTGCGGAGAACGTATTGAATGAAATTATCCTTTTTGACGATCTTTTTTCTTTAATGGCAATAAACCCCGAACCGGTTATTGACCGTTTTCTGACCTGTAAAAATTTTATACTGACCCTCTGGGCGAGAGATTACCTGGGCCTGTCAGGGGAAATTGAACCGTTACGTCTTGATGAATTCAAGCGCCTGTTTAATGATCTCTGGGCAGACAAAAAAAAACCGTATAAAATAAAACAGTCCATGAAAGAATCGTTTTTAAACTGGCTTTCAGACCGGACCGGTTTTGAGAATTACGAGATTTCCCGGAAACTGGGGCATACTCTGGAAAATCTTTTCAGTGAGATCCAAAGCGAATACGGTGATGTATCACCAAAAGATTTAGATCCCAGATATATTGACCTTTTTTTGATACAAA
>CAZIIV010000027.1:16263-24297 GCA_964539365.1 uncultured Desulfobacteraceae bacterium
AAAATGAACAACAACTTGTCAAATGTCGAAATTTCGGTTCAGGAACTAAAACTCCTGGTTAACACGTTAACAAAATCGGTGGCACTGTCTTTGCGAAAGCGATACACTTGGCTGGGAGTGGTCGCCGGATTGTTGATCGGCAGCTGCCTCACCCTTGCAATTATTTATGTGACAGCAAAGAATACGGACAAGATCACGGAAACCACACAAACGCTTCTGGAACAAAGCCGGGAAACTCTATCCGAGTTGAAGCAGATAAATTCAAAAATTTCACAGTTGGCTCATGCAACCCAAGGGGTGAATAAAAAAAAACCAACAGATAACAAGATGCCAGTATCAACGGATGTTGTGGGAGGAAAAACAAGTGCGCCACAGGACAGAATTCAATCCGGAATGTACACGGTGTATGTGCATTATACGAATAAAAAAAATGAAAAATTAATGGAAAGACTTTCTGTTTTTTTAACTCAAAACGGTTTCAGGGTAGAGGGAATTCAAAAAGTTAATTATCATCATCGAGACATTCGATACTTTCACGATGAAGACAAACAAGGAGCGGTTCTATTACAAAACCATTTAACCAGATTTATCACTCATCTTACGGATATTAAAAACAACACTATCAAAATCATAAACTTAAGCTCCAAATTTCCGAATGCACAAAAAAAAGCTCTTGAACTTTGGGTAAATTTTTAATCTTTTAAAAAACTTGCCGTTTTGGAAAACTAAATGGATACTCACGTAGCAAAAGATGCCCTGGGGTTCGCGACTTTTTCCGACGGCTTCATGTTTCTTATCCTTGGCATCATGATAATTTCGGGAATACTGGGGGGGTTGGTAAATTTTTTTCTATCGGAATATCATAAACCTCGGATTTGCAAAGCCGTGATTGGCGATTGCCTGTTGGGAATTGTTTCAGCGTTAATCGTACCGCTTTTTTTGAACATGATCTCCAGTAATTTGCTCACGGTTGCGTACAAAAAACCGGTCAATCTATTTATCTTCAATAGTATCTGCCTTTTATTTGCTTTGTTTTCCTGCAGATTGAAAGAAAACGTTTTTAATAAGCGGTTCCAAGCAACCGGCCGTATAACCAGAGACTCCGGCAACGCCGCTCCGGTCGAAACGGACCATGATTTGGACATCGGCGGCCGGAAAGTTTCAAAGGACCGGTTTGGCCGGGATGGAATTTCGGAAGGTGAACTAAAAATTTTGCAGGTAATGGCAGCCGGTAACCCTGTCCATCAAAGTCTGGTCGGTCTGCTCAAAGATCCGGAACTTGAAAAAGAGCCGGTCAATGAAACGCTCTCTTTTCTGATGGCCAAGGGTTTGGTTGAGCAAAAATTAAACACGGAAAACAAACTTCGTTTATATCTGACACCAAAAGCAAAACAGCTCCTTGATAAATTTGACAAAACTAGTACATTTTCATAATCACTGTTTTAAAAAACTCTAACACGGAGATTGAATTATGCAATCGATGGCTGACACCTGGGTAAAAAATTTTCGTTCCGTTGTAATTAAGATTAAAGATGGAACAACGATTACCGGCAAATTGAATATCGGCGATTTTCCGAGAGTATCGGATTTTTTTAAGAAATCACCGGATCAGTATATGGTTTTGTCCGACGCAGAACACAGGGGCATGTCCGGCAAGGTCGTTATTATAAACAAACATGAAATTGTGTGGGCCGAGCCGGAAGATAGTTAAACATCTCGGAATTACTTCAACCTATCAAAATCACAAGATTTTTAACCCCTCCGTGAAATTCATGTCAATGAGGAGCGAAGCGAATTTCATCGGAGCAGCTCCGGCAGATGGTACCGGAGCGGTTACATAAAAATACAAATTAACACAAAGCTAAAAATGATAACGTACCACAGTGTTGGACGATTTTATCAATTCGAATCATGATCAAAAATATACCCCACTGATCTGACGCTTTTGAAATAAACCGGTTTTTTTGGATCTTCCTCAAAATATTTTCGAAATCTAACTATAAAATTGTCCACGGTTCGTGTGGTCATACTCCCTGTATATCCCCAGCCGATCCCCAACAGCTTGCTCCTTGAAATCGGTTTTCCCTTATTGGCGATAAACAGCTTCAAAAGCTTAACCTCCTGTTCAGTGAGACATATTTCTCCACAGTTGCAATAGGCTACAGACAATTCAAAATCGATCCGGTTCCCGCCAAACCTATAGGTCTTTGTCAATGAAGAAGGATAGCTTTCGTCAGGGCCGCCATTCTTTCGATACCAAGAGGCGTGGGTTAAAAGACGCTCTACCCTCAGCAAAAGCTCCTCAATGTCGAACGGCTTTGCAAGATAATCATCCACACCGTATGAAAGCCCTTTGACCTTATCATCTGAAGTGCTTTTAGCAGACAATATCAAAATCGGAACCTGTTCATCTTCAAGACGTATGCTTTGAAGTACCGAAAATCCATCAATACCGGGAAGCATTATATCGAGTATGATCAGGTCGGGCTGCCATTTCTTCCATTGATTAAGGCCTGAAACCCCGTCCGGAGCTATCATTACATCATACCCTTGAAGTGCCAGGTTCAGTTTCAGGCCTTCGGCGATATGATTCTCATCTTCTATGACCAAAATGCGTTTTTTTTCAATCCGTTTCATAATCCCTTTGTTTTACCAATAGAACCCACCGACTTTTGCAAAATTTAAATATATAATCTTTAAAGGATTAATTGGTCTCGTAAAAAGCAAGAAAAGCGACTTTTTACAAATCCGTCAAGATTTAAAAGGAAGGATTACGATAAACACCGACCCTTTCCCGCACCCATCGCTTTGAGCGACGACTTTTCCCTTATGAATTCGTGCAATATTCTGCACCAGATGCAATCCGAGTCCGCTCCCCATGGCAGTCATATCATCCGCCCGGCCTGACTGATAAAATTTCTTGAAAATTTTTTTGAGTTCCGTCTTTTCAATACCGATCCCGTTGTCCTCAAATCGTATATGCAATCTGCAATGATACAACTTAAAAATAATATCTATCCTTGGTTTTTCCGAGTCATTATACTTAACCGCATTGGTCATAAGATTCATCAAAAGCATCTCAAATAAAGACAAGTTAATACGATACGCAAAGGAGCGTCCCGAAGGATTATAAATATTGATTTTGCAATGTTGAAAAACATGGTCATTATCTTTAATAAACCGCTCAACCGTGGCCACAAGATCCGCTACAACAAAATCTTCAGCGTAAGTCTTGCTCTCAATTCTGGCGAGATTCAGGATGCGGTTGATATTTTCCGAAAGCCGCTCCACATCATGAATCATGTAATCAAGATACGTTAACTGCTTATCACGGGGAAGTTCGTATTTTGTGAATGTTTCCAGATAAAGTTTCAACGAGGTGACGGGAGTTTTAAGCTCATGGGTAAAATTATTTATAAAATTGTTTTGCAGCCGGTAGAGTTGTATTATTTTTTGATTGTACACAAAAATAATAAAAATCCCTACCAAAATGATTCCAACAAGAATCGAAAGAATCAGAATAACCACCCAGGTTTCGGATTCCAATAACTGCCCAGGGTCCAGGTCGAATTTTTTCGCAACTTCCCTGAACCCTGTGCTGACCTCCATATACCAGTAAATATACAATACAAGAGACAGGGCCAATGCCACGATGGAAAATATAAAAACAAAGATGGGATGAAAAAACCATTTTGTTCGAGTTATTACCCGCTCCATTAGGTCCCTACCGTTTTTTAATGAAAATATTTTTGGGGAAATTGAGATACAATTTTATCAACAGCATAGATGTCTTTAAAAATGGTCTGTTCCCCCGTCTATTTTAAAAAAACTTATATACCAAATTTATCTAATTTAACAACCATTTATATCGGCTTCCGATAATTTGTCTTTTTCCGGATACCCTGCTGTGGAGTATTATTTAATAAACCACATTTTTTGAGAAGTTACGATAATCTTTTTCAACAGGCTATATTTATAGGCTTTGTAAAACTTTTGTAAAACCAATAAAGATCTCTGTAATTTTTCAACCATTCCTATTATAAAATCAAAAAGCCTTGGCCCCGCCTGCCATTGCAAGGCATGAGCGGGCAGGTCCAACTGGAATACATGAAATTATAAATTGAGCCCTTTGGAAAATGACTGTTTTCAGTCATACACCTCTAAAATTCAGGAAACAGATTATGAATACTGCACCGTCTGTCCATCCACTCGGGATCCGTGCTAACGTGTTACTGTCCAGCGTGTTTGGGCCATATGCCCAAAACGACGAATACGGAAGCCGGGAAATCAATCCCATGGAACTTTATCATAACCAGGTCACAAGGCTTCAGGGCGCTTTTTCCCTTCGAATGTTTCATCGCAGCTTCGGGTTGATGTTAATACAGAGTAATATTGAATCTCCTTGCACCCTTCTCGATTTTCCATCACTGGATCGTTTTGTTCACGAAATCGAGCATCATTCCTACGACATCGTCGGCATCAGCTCGATTATACCCAATATCGGAAAACTGAAAAAAATGTGTGAACTGGTGAGGAAATACCTGCCAAAAGCAACGATTGTCGTTGGAGGACATGTGGCAAATAAAGGCGACCTCCACGAAATCATTGACACGGATCATATCGTCAAGGGAGAGGGGGTTCAATGGCTCCGCACCTTTCTGGGACAAAAGACAACGGACGCCATAAGGCATCCGCCGGTCTATTCTGGATTCGGTACCAGAATCCTTGGAATTACGCTTCGAGATCAGCCCGGCGATACCGCCGCTGTCTTACTCCCTTCCGTGGGGTGTCCCGTGGGCTGTAATTTTTGTTCGACTTCTGCATTATTCGGCGGCAAGGGCAAATTTATCAATTTTTACCCAACCGGCGATGAGCTTTTTTCCATCATGTGTCAACTGGAAGAAAAACTCAACGTTCGATCTTTTTTTACCATGGATGAAAATTTTCTCCTTCATCGAAAAAGAGCGTTACGACTTCTTGAGTTGATGAAAGAAAACAATAAAAGCTGGTCACTGTATGTTTTCAGCTCGGCCAGGGTATTAAAATCTTATACCATTGAGCAACTGGTAGGGCTGGGAATATCCTGGGTGTGGATGGGACTGGAAGGCGAACAAAGCCAATATTCCAAGCTCAAAAATATAGACACGTTGTCTCTGGTCCGGTGTCTTCAATCCCATGGAATTCGAGTTCTGGGATCATCGATTATCGGCCTGGAAAACCATACCCCCGACAACATTCATCGTATCATAGACCACGCCCTCCGCCATAATACGGATTTTCATCAGTTTATGCTGTACACCCCGATTCCCGGGACGCCACTTTATGAAGAGCATCAAAAACATGGAACCCTTTTGCCCGAATCGGAATTCCCGTTAGCGGACAGCCATGGGCAGTATCGCTTTAATTACCGGCATCAACACATTCCAAACGGCCGGGAAGAACAATTTATCCTTGATGCTTTTCAGCGTGATTTCGAGGTCAACGGCCCCAGTCTTGCCCGATTGATCAGAACCTTATTGAAGGGCTGGAAAAAATACGAACATTACCCGGATAAGCGTATTCGAGACCGTTTTGCATGGGAAGTCAAGCCGCTCCGAACAACTTATGCCGCTGCGGTCTGGGCAATGAAGAAACGATTCCGGACAAATAAACCAATGGCCGCAAAAATGAATTCTCTGCTCCAGGAAATTTATGAAACCTTCGGATGGAAGACAAGGATTATCGCTCCCCTTGCAGGAAGATACGTTTATGCTGTTCTTAAAAAAGAAGAAAGACGGCTGGCAGACGGATGGACGTATGAGCCCGATTGTTTTTATGAAAAAAATGCCGCGGCCTTGGCTCTGGAAAATGCCTCACCGCCCTGCTCCGAACCGCTATCCCCGAAAATCAGATACGTTTCCTGTAAGGCTTCCCCCTTTCCTGGCAGATAATTTGGTGTCTCGAAAATTTATCGACTTACCGAAAATACCGGTTTTTCAATACCAGATATCATCCACCCGAGCGTACTGACAGCTGCTGGTCTTGTACTTGCCCGGCAGGGCGTTGGCCCTGTCTTCCGGGGTATCATGATCACTGGCATGCAGAAGCACTGCACTATAGATGTTGTTGTCCCTGTCCATAATCCGCCATGGCATACCGGGTTCAGCCGGGACCGCCGGTGTGAATGTAAAGGTCAGCAGCCACTTGTGCTCAATCGGCGCACCCTTGACCGCAGGCAATTCTTTGCTTATGGCCGTAGCCTGGCCATCGCCCATCATCAGCTTGAGCCGGTTGGGGTATGATTCACATTACCTTATACCTTCCTTTTCACCGCACATATATCCTAAGCTTGAAAATTATTGAATCACATATTAATATTTAAATTTTGCACAAAACGGACATCAACAAACAGATCATATTCCTCGGTTGCAAATATTTTTTGGTTCCGGCTTATTCGGAATAGGAGATCACCGTGCATTCCGCTAAAACCAATCGTAACCTGACATTATTACTCTTGTTGCTATGCCTGATCTTCTCAGGCTGTGTTCACTCAATCAAGGACTTACCCGAAGGAATCGATTACCGAAGCAAAGGATATTGTGTTGGGCCCGAGGATATAGAATTCCTTGTGGATTTAACTTATAAGAATACTGCTGGAGAGACCGTACATGAACAGGAAATTTTTGACACGATTTTTACTCTGATTGATAACGCCCGCAAGTACATTCTCATTGATATGTTTCTCTTCAATTCTTACCAAGGAAAGGCAGAAAAAGCACACCGTCGGCTTTGTTTTGAGCTCATGACCAGACTGGTAGAGAAGAAAAAGCGAATTCCGTCTATAAAAATAGACTTTATCACCGATCCGGTAAATAATGTGTATGGCGGAGTAAAATCCAAAGAGATCGAATTAATGAGGAAGGCGGAAATTAATGTTATTTACACTGATCTTAAAAAATTGCGTGACAGCAACCTGTTGTATTCTCCCATATGGAGAATATTCATTCAATGGTTTGGCAACTCTGACAGGGGCGGTATTTTCAAACACCCTTTCAGCGAGGATGAGCCGGGGGTTACGTTAAGATCATACCTATCTCTCTTGAATTACAAGGCAAATCACCGGAAGGTTGTTTTGGCGGATAACCGGGGAACGTGGACAACTCTCATTACCTCCGCCAATCCCCACGACGGCAGTTCGGCTCACTCCAATATTGCCTTGAAGATTACCGGCAACTTTAGTCGTGAGATCTATAGTGCCGAAAAATCGGTTGCCACATTCTCCCGGGGAAAACTTCATGATATTGTCTTTGAAAATGCGGATCGTGTAAATCCCGGTCAAACAAATTGTGTGTCTGTATATCTAATTACCGAAAAAAAGATCCAAGACGAACTGATTCGTCAGCTCGAGGGTCTGGGACCGGGTGACCGTGTTCTCATGGCATTGTTTTACCTCTCCGACAGAGACATTATACAAGCGCTGTTGAGGGCTGCCCAAGCCGGGGCGGAGGTAAAAATCATTCTTGACCCGAGCAAGGATGCGTTCGGCCGTGAAAAAAACGGTATTCCCAATCAGCCTGTGGCTTATGAGCTGATGAAAAAATCACGCGGCAAGATAAAAATCAGGTGGTACCATACCCACGGAGAGCAATTTCACACCAAACTCACCCTGGTTGAAAAACAAAACGGTACCGCTGTTGCTGTATTAGGGTCGGCGAATCTGACGAGAAAAAATATCGAAAATTTCAATCTGGAATTAGATGTCAAGGTCCTCGGCACTTCGTCTTCGGAAGTTATCCGAGAGATAAAGCAATATTGTGACAGAGTGTGGTACAACAAAGGGGGACATTATACCGTGGATTATGAGTCCTACGAGGATAGATCCTTAAGCAAGACCTTCTTGTACAGGTTATATGAATCCACGGGCATCTCCACTTTCTGAAGATCGGGTATTAACATCATGAATAATCCAACTGGCTGAAAATATTTATACAATCGGCCACTGTCAAGGGGCACTGTATGTTTTTCCAGGGTAGACACATTTGATATAATTTTGGG
>CAZIIV010000028.1:0-23883 GCA_964539365.1 uncultured Desulfobacteraceae bacterium
TTACATTCTGCAACACCCTATTCTTTTGTGCAACACTATATAATAATTTGAAACCATTATTATAAATTGTTTTTGCTTTAAACCTGTTGCGTTCTGCAACACCTGTTTTATGCCTTTATCAATGGTCATGTTTTTAATAAACATAGTGATATCAAGAGGATATATTACAGTTACTGAAGTTGGCACGAATGATGCTGACTACCGAAACAAAAATTATGTAACACAACAAATTTTTCAATGAAATATGAGGGAGGCAGATATGGATACACATTTTGTTTTTGGTCTTGTACTTGTCGGCTTTGCATTCTGGCTGTGTTTTAAATTCAGACAAAAGAAATGACCAAGGATATAAAAAAATTAAAAACTCTAATGCGATGACACAGGAAGGAATATTCAGCGATGACACTTGAAATGATTTTGACTATGATTGTATTGGGATTTGCAATTGTTTTGTTTATTTTTGAATGGGTTCGCGTGGATGTTGTTGGGATTATTATGATGGTTTTGCTTCCGCTGATCGGCCTGGTGACTCCCAAAGAAGCATTTTTGGGATTAAGCAGTAATGCTGTGGTTTCCATCATGGCGGTGATCATCATCGGCGCCGGTCTGGATAAAACAGGGGTAATGAACAAAGTGGCCGGACCCATTATCAAACTGGCCGGCACCAGCGAAAAGAAAGTGATTACCCTGATATCCGGAACTGTTGGAGTTATTTCCGGTTTTATGCAGAACATCGGCGCTGCCGCCCTGTTTCTTCCGGCTACCCAGCGCATTGGTAAAAGAATGGGGGTGCCGGTGTCCCGACTTCTGATGCCCATGGGATTTTGTGCCATTATCGGCGGGACCCTCACGCTGGTAGGCGCCAGTCCCACGATTCTGTTAAATGATCTGATGGTTCTCGGCGGAAAAAAGCTGGAACCTTTCGGTCTTTTCACCCAGACCCCCATCGGAATCTGCCTTCTTGCCAGTGGCATTATCTATTTTCTTATTTTCGGCAAATTTATACTTCCGGCTGCAGAAGGAGAGGCTGAAAAGGGGGTTACGGCGCTTTTGATGGAGTCCTATGAAGGACTTGAACATATATTTGAAATCCACATTCCCGATAATTTTGAAGGTCCCAGAACATTGGGGGACCTGGCCATCAGACCCAAGTTCCTGGTGACCGTGGTGGCTATTAATTTCGCATCTGAAAATGAAAAAACGCTTGTGCCGAAAAGCTCCCATATGATTTCTTCCGGAGATGATATTGCCGTTATCGGGAAAGTGAAAATGGTTCATATGCTGGCGGACGAATACGGATGGAAGATCAAAGACGGCCTGGATATTTTTGCAGAGAGCCTGGCTGTAAATAATGCGGGAATGGCGGAAACCGTGGTGTCTCCCCGGTCGGAATTGATCGGAAAAACCATGAGCCAGGTTAATTTTAAAGAATTATACGGTGTGAATCCGGTGGCGCTGTTTACCGGCAATAAGATTATTTACAGCAATTTAACGCATATTCGGTTACAAATGGGAGATACGCTGCTGTTGCAGGGGCCCTGGGAGAAATTTCACATTTTAAGAAATCAGCCGCAACCTCGAGCCCTCACGTTTGCCACAACCCTTGAAGGTGAAATCATGCGCCCGGAAAAGGCCAAACTGGCCGTGGTTTGGCTGGCAGTGGCACTGGCGCAAATTGTTATTTTTAAAATTCAGCTTTCCGTCGCGCTGATGTCCGGCGCGCTGGGAATGATTATCACCGGTGTGCTCTCGGTAGATGAAGCCTATCGCGCAGTCGACTGGATGACGGTTTTCCTTCTGGCAGGATTGATTCCCCTTGGCATGGCTTTTGAGAAGACCGGAACCGCTGCGTTTATTGCCAAATTCGTTCTTGGAATGCTTGGCCATCCCTCTCCCATTGTGCTCCTGGCCGCAGTGGGTGTCATGACCTCTTTTTTTACCCTTGTTATTTCCAATGTAGGTGCTACAGTTTTGCTGGTTCCACTGTGTATGAACATGGCAATAATGGCCGGCGGGGATCCCCGCATGGCCGCTCTGGTTGTGGGACTGTCCGCTTCCAACACCTTTGTGCTGCCGACGCATCAGGTCAATGCACTCATCATGAGGCCCGGGGGGTATCGAACGGTGGACTATGCCAAGGCAGGAGCTGTTATGACGGTCCTGTTCTTAACGGTTGAACTGACAATTCTCTATTTCTTTTACGGGATTCAGTAATAACCGGCTTGACCGGGGGAATACAAGGATGTCAGGATAACAATCTACAATTCGTAGGAAAGCATGTAATTAAGGAGGTGGCAGGCTATGTCGGTTATCACGATTTCAAGAGGAAGTTACAGCCATGGTCAGGAGATTGCTGAAAAGGTGGCCGCACTGCTGGGGTATGAATGTGTAAGCCGGGAAATTCTGGTCGAAGCCGCCCAGCTTTTCAATGTTTCGGAAAAAAAGCTCATACGATCGCTGAAAGACGCTCCCAACATTCTCGAACGGATGGTCCATGGCAAAGAGAGGTATCTTGAATTTATCAAGGCTTCACTCTTGGAATATGCCAGAAAAGGGAATATTGTATACCACGGCCATGCCGGTCATCTTTTGCTTACTGAGGTGCCTAATGTGCTGAAAGTCAGGATACTTGCCAACAAAGATGACCGAATCTTTCTTCTTCAGAAAAAGCAGAACATATCAAGAGAAAAAGCGTTAGAGAACATTGAAAGTGAAGATAAAAATCGTGTTAACTGGACACGCTACCTTTACAAGATGGATCTCAATGACCCCTGGTTATATGATATTGTAATTAAAATCGGCGAGTTGAGTATCGAGGATGCTTGTGAAATCATCTGTCGTGCCGCCCGGAGCGAAAACTACCAAAGCACCGATGAATCGAAACAGGCTATTGATGACCTTGCCATTACCAACCGCATTCAAGCAGAGCTTAAATCGATCTGTGACGCCCAAGTGTTTGTTAAAAATGGGGAGGTTCAGGTTAAAGTCGGGGCACAGAAAAGAAGAAAATCGGGTTACATCAGCCCGGCATTGCAAGATCATATCGGAGAAACTTATCAGCATGATGTCACCCGGCAGATTTATGAGATTGCACACAAAGTGCCCGGAGTAAAAGATGTTTTCTGCCAGGTTGACATGCCGTATTATACATAGGGATTGAGAGTCAGAAGGTTTCAATTTTACGGGACGTGAGTTCTAAAATCAATGTAGACTAAGTGTATCAGTATGAAAATCAGTATCAGACAAAAGATCTTTCTTGCTTTTGGCATATTTATGATCATCAGCGGGTTAATTTGGATGCGAAGTTATCACAGCCAGTATGTTCTTAATCAAAAGATTCAGATCATCGAAAGAAAGTACGATGTCTTTAATACCATTCTGGAAGCCCGCCGGTACGAAAAAAACTACTTCTTAACATTTGACAAAAAGAATATTGATCAGGCCCTTCAATATGTAAATACCGCCGAGCACATCCTTTCTGATATTTCGAGCAAATATGCGAAATATACACTGGCCAAAAATCTGGATGAACGGTTAATTGAACTTAAAAAGTATAAAAACGCTCTTCAAAAACTTTTGAAAATGCAAGAAGACGGACGTTTAACGGTTCCTAAGGATTTTATCCAGGTCACCCAAAAGCAAGGGAGAATTATCACCAGTGAATTGGAAGAAATCGTAAAAAAAGAGAGTCAATTTACACGAGACCTCATCGTAAAATCCAGAACGATCCATCTGATTGCCCTGATTCCTGTTTTTATCCTGTCCGTTTTCGTTGCTCTTTTTTTAATCTTTAATGTGGACCGTCCTCTAAAAACCATTGGAGATGCCATAACGAAAATATCCAGGGGGGATTTTCAGAATATACCCGAAATTCACACCGGCGACGAATTTGAATCCCTGGTGACCAGTCTCAATACTATGTTCAAAGAACTGAAAAAACGGAACAAAGAGTTGATGCAGGCCCAAAAACTGGCTTCTCTGGGAAGGTTGACTTCGGGTGTGGCCCACGAATTGAACAACCCGCTGAATAATATTTCCACATCTGTTCAAATCTTGGCTGAAGAGTTGGAAGACGACGATCTTGAATATAAAAAAGAGCTTTTACTCGGTGTGGAAAAAGAGGTGGAGCGAAGTAAAGAGATTGTCAGATCACTGCTGGAATTTGCACGGGAGAGATCACATACGTTAAAACAGGCTTATTTTAAGGATCTGGTTAACAACGCCGTTAAACGGGTTCAATCACAGATACCGGAGAATATAACGCTTACCGTGGATGTTCCCGACGATATAAAGGGACATTTCAGTGTGTTAGGGATTGAGCGAGTTCTAATCAATCTCATCGTAAATGCCGTTCAGGCGATGAAAAATGGCGGGAACATTACCATCATGTCATGCAAACGGGAAAGTGAAAACGGGTTTTGTTTTCAGGTTATAGATACGGGGGAGGGTATTCCAAAAGAAATTATTTCAAAGATTTTCGACCCCTTTTTCACTACAAAAGAAGTGGATAAAGGTACGGGTCTGGGGCTTTCCATTGTATATGGCATTATAGACCAACACGGCGGTAAAATTAAGGTCTCCAGTGAAGAGGGAAAAGGAACAAAATTTATTTGTTTTCTACCTTTTGATCAGCCCGAATAAGGAACCATTAGATATTCGCAATCTCTAATTTCAAATATTGTTAAGTTAAATAGGATGCAGATTTTCGCAGACCCGCCTGCCATGCGAGCTCGCCCGCCAGCCAAGCAAGGCGAGGCGGCCTGGGTCACAAGCGGGCAGGTATACACAGATAATATTGTTGTTTTAAAATTTAAGAATCCTGACAATCTGTGTTCATCTGTGTCCCAAAAAAGAAAATTCCAATATTATGGAGAAGAATAAAGAAATCATTCTTGTTGTGGAAGATGAGGATATCGCGCGTAAAAATCTCGAACATATCCTCGTGAAAACAGGATATGAAGTCATTTCCGTAAACAACGGGGAAAAAGCCGTCGAATTGCTGCAATCGACAGACATTGATCTGGTCATCACTGATTTGAAAATGGGGAAAGTGGATGGGATGGAGGTGTTACGGAAAACAAAAGAGCTTCAACCGTACACCGAAGTCATTATGATAACCGGATACGCCACCGTGGATACATCCGTCGATGCCATGTATCAAGGCGCTTATTACTACATTGCAAAACCTTACAAAATCGGAGAGATTCGCAAGGTTGCCGGAGAAGCTCTTTTAAAGCGACAGTTGCAACTTGAAAATCTTCAGCTTAAAGAAACGCTCAAAAGCTGCAGACAGATTTCTTCTATAGTGGGCCAGAGCAGTACGATGATAGAGGTCCAGAAAACCATTAATCAGATTGCTCCTTCTGATATTAATGTTCTGATACTTGGAGAAAGCGGAACCGGCAAGGAACTGGTGGCCAAGTCCATCCACCAGCTTAGTCTGCGTTCTGAAAAAGAATTCATCGCCTTTAATTGCGGTTCTTTCGCAGAAGATTTGATGGCCAATGAGCTGTTCGGGCATGAAAAGGATGCATTTACCGGCGCCACAAAAGCAAAAGCGGGACTGATCAAGGTAGCGGACGGGGGAAGTATTTTTCTGGATGAAATCGGAGATATGCCGTTGAGCATGCAGGTTAAACTCTTACGTGTGATTCAGGAAAAAGAGGTTTTACCGGTTGGAGGGGAGGCTCCCGTGCCCGTTGATGTGCGTTTTATCGCCGCCACTCATCGCGATCTCAAGGAGGATGTGGAAAAAGGTCATTTCCGGCAGGATTTGTTTTATCGTCTCAATGTGATTACCATAAAACTTCCTCCTCTGTCCGACCGTGAGGGTGATATTCCGCTCCTGGCCTATCACTTTCTGACTCAAAAATGTCAGGAAATGAAAAAGGATATTCGAACGATCACCAGGGAATGTATGGAATTACTCTGTCAATATACCTGGCCGGGCAATATCAGGGAGTTGGAAAATGTTATCGAAAGAGCCGTAGCCCTGGCAAGCAAACCGGAGATACAGGTGGATGATCTTCCGGAATATATCAGCAATCTTTCGGTGGAAACGTACCGCCGGCATGATTCCGAGTTACCCACTCTGGAGGAACAGGAGAAAAATTACATCAAATGGGTACTGGATAAGTGCGATGGAAATAAGACCCATGCCGCAAAAATAATGGGCATTGACCGGGTATCTCTCTGGCGCAAGATGAAACGGTTTGAGGTCGACGCTTAGGGATAATTTCTCGATATTTTGTAAAAAATGACAAACAAAATAACAAACCAGGCTAATGCCCCACGGCAAGAATTCCACTGGCAGCGGCGCTAAGGATAACGACTTCCAGCACTGCCAGAATTGCATAAATCATGTCCTTGTTTTTCAAAAGCGTAGGCACAATGGCAGCATAGCACATAATGGTAACCCCCGCCAGTATGACAATACCGATGAAATTGACAAAATCTCCGTATGCTATCATGCCGACCCAGGCCCATCCGTCTTTGATTCCGGCATATTCAAGATAGTCATAGACACTCATTGACCAGTAGTTTGAAATTTTATTCAGCGGAATATAAGGATCCATAATCCCGAATACATAGAGGGCAAAGGTTATAAAAAGAATTAATAAGCCTGAATACATACCCCATTCCAGTATTTTAGCATACAGAATTTGTTCGGGAGTTGCTTCCAAAGATACAGCCGATTTTTCGTCCATTTCCCTTTCTCCTGTTTTTATTATCTATATTTGTGTAGTTGTGATGAGATTCAAATTTGTGTTTAAAATCCTAATCCTTTGGACAGGGCCTTAACACCGGCAAAGCCTAATATTGTGATCACCATCCAACGGATAAATACAGGCTTGGCGATTCTGAGCAAACGAACCCCCACAAAAGATCCGAGCATGATTCCCACAAGAGACGGCACAACCATCATGGGAATCACACAGCCTTTATTCAGATATATCCACGCCGCAGATGTATCTGTGATGGAAAGAAGAAATTTGCTGGTTGCCACACTGATTTTCAGGGGTGCGCCCATAAGAAGGTTGAGTACCGGCACGTTTGCCCACCCGGCTCCCAGACCGAACATACCGGCCATAACTCCGATGATGATGAACAAGCTTAACCCAAGAGGGGTTCGGTGTATTTTCCAGTCGATAATTTCACCGGTGCTGGCTTCTTGATAAACCCCGCATATCCTTAGAGCGGAAGAGAGTCTGTCCGCCTTGGGAACCTCCGGAAGTTCGGATTTTTTGGCAGTGAGCATCAGAACACAAATACCGAGAATGGTGGCGCCAAGGGCAATCTGAACGATGTTGGTGGGCAGCGCGAGACCGATCATGGCGCCAATGATCGCACAGGTGGAGGCGATAAGCGCGACCGGAATTGCCAGTCTCAGGCTGGCAAGATTCATCTTTAAAAGTCCGGGACCGGCGGCCAGTGCGCCGGAAAGGGCCACCAGAAGGCCGGTGCCGCGAACAAAGTCCAGGTGAAAAGGAAAAAACCCGCTGATGATCGGCACATATAGCACACCTCCGCCCACACCTCCCAGAACAGCGAATATTCCCATAATAAAAGTGATTATCAAAAGGACCAGCGGCCAGAACCACCAGACATGACCATTTGAAGCCGCCTCGGCTGATACCTCCGCAAAAGCAGGGGATATCCATACAGGCAGCGAAAACAAACCAACCAGAATGATCATCCACAATTTACCATTCTTCCCCATGTCTTCCTCCTAAATAGTTGTCTTCAGCATTTAAATAGAATTATCTTCAACATTTCAAGAAGATATGTGCCAATAATAAGTCAAACCGGGAAATTTAAAAAGGATTGACTAAGAATTGAGCAAATTCTCTTATACTACCTATCCTGCGATGTCAATTGAAAATATAGTATGAAACAAGTTAGTTCGCTTCTGTCATCTTCGTTTAATGACACCCATCCCATGATTCTTCATGAACAGGGACTGATGAGCGTTTTTGGATGAATGCCGGTTTACAAGTTTTCTCCTCTATGATAATCATATAATATAAAATAAATCTTTAAAAAATCTGTACAAAAACGAAACAATAGTATAGTAGACAATGCCGGTAAAAAATACCCATACGGTTGTATGGAAATGATGTTAGGTTGGGATTCGATCCTGCCGTATCAGGTTCCGGATTCAGTGGCAATTTCTCGGAAACGGTTCTGATCCATGTTATGAGAATACGCTTAAATCCGGAGACACACTTTTCCATAAGGGCGATCAAAAAAATAATGAACTTTAAAAACTTTTTGAAAGGTTTAACCAAAGACCTGTTACATGCCTCTGACAGTGAGGGTGCAAATCGGTATCGTATACTCAGAAGAAATATTTTTATATTGATGATCCTGATAACCATAATTCCCCTGATCATCATGGCGGTTATCTACCAGCATGAATATCACTCCAGTATTAAAAAAGAAATCGTCCTTCCATTGCAAACACTCACACAAAAGACCAAGCATACTTTTGAGCTTTTTTTCGAAGAGCGTCTTTCCGTGATTAGATTCATCACTTCTTCCTATTCTTTTGAAGAACTTTCCGACCAAAAGACCATGAATCGTATTTTTAACGTGCTGATGGATGAATATTGCTGTTTGGTGGATTTGGGCTTGATTAATAACAAAGGCATCCAGTTGAGCTATGCCGGGCCGTATAACTTCTTTGGGAAAGATTATTCAGAACAACAATGGTTTCAGGAAGTCTTGGTCAAGGGAACTTACATCAGCAATGTATTCATGGGGTACAGAAAATTTCCCCACGTGGCGGTTGCCGTACTGCGACGAACAGAAGACGGCTCGCCTTTGATCCTTCGAGCTACCATTGATACCAGTAAGTTTGATGATATTATTGCTTCCATGGGACTGAATCCCGAAAGTGATGCGTTTTTAATTAACCGTAACGGAATCATACAGACCTCTTCCAGGTTTTACGGGGAAATCATGGATCAATGCCCGTTGTCATTTCCACGGGGAAATTATGATCCCATTGTCACCGAAACGACAGATCCCCAGGGCCGTGACATACTCATCGGTTTTGCGCCCTTTTCAAGTTCGAATTATGCTCTGGTTCTGGTTAAACCCAAATCGGATGTGTTGCATACCTGGCATACGCTCAGAAGTCGAATGTTTTTTATTTTTATCTCCAGTGTGGCGGTAATAATTCTGGTGGTTTTCAAACTTACGGACACGCTTGTTAAACGGGTTAAAGAGGCCGATGAAAAACGTGAATTAACCTATCGCGAATTTCAGCATACTCATAAGCTTTCGTCAATCGGCAGGCTGGCGGCCGGCGTGGCCCACGAAATCAATAATCCTATGGCCATCATTAACGAAAAGGCAGGATTGATGAAAGATCTGGTTGCGTATGACGATAATTTTCAGAATAAGGAAAAATTTCTGGGACTGACAGATTCGATACTTAAATCGGTGGAACGCTGCAGGGCCATTACCCATCGCTTGCTGGGTTTTGCCCGCCGGATGGAAGTTCAGCTTGTAGAATTGGATTTAAACGAACTGATTCAAGAGACACTCGGTTTCCTGGAAAAGGAAGCCTTATATCGAAATGTTGAACTGGTACTGAACCTGGCGGATAATCTTCCCTCTATTTCTTCGGACCGTGGACAGATGCAGCAGGTTTTTTTGAATATCATTAACAATGCCCTTGCGGCGGTGGAAGATGCGGGCGAAATCGTGATTACATCATGGGAGGAAGATTCCGATACCCTGGCAGTTTCTGTCCGGGACAACGGAATCGGAATGTCTGAAGAAACGCTCAAAAGTATTTTTGATCCCTTTTTTAGTACAAAACAGGAAAACGGCACGGGTTTGGGCCTGGCAATCACCTACGGGATCGTAAAAAAAATGGGTGGAGACATCAAAGTCAAGAGCAAACAGGGAGAAGGCAGTACCTTTACAGTTTATTTACCGAAAAAGACAAAAATTGGTTCCGGAGAATAAGATGAAAAACTTAAAAATTTTACTTGTTGATGATGAGGAAGAATTTGTCACCACGCTTGCCGAACGGCTTGAATTAAGAGGGCTTCAGGCCCGGGCAGCGTTAAACGGTGAAGCCGCGCTGCAAATGATTGAGGCGGATACCCCCGAAATTGTCATCCTGGATGTAATGATGCCGGGTATCGGAGGCTTTGAAGTCCTCAGGCGGATCAAAGCTCAACATCCCCAAATTCCTGTTATTCTTCTGACCGGTCGAGGATCCACAAAAGAGGGTATTAAAGGCATGCAACAGGGTGCTTTCGATTATTTGATGAAGCCGTTAAATATTGAAGAATTAATAAAAAAAATACAAGAGGCCATAGAAAGTCACCCATAGCTGTTTTTTTCATGAGGTAAAACCATGAACACATGTGAAGACAAAGAGGTTGCCTTTTTCGGAAAGATTACCGCCGGCATTACGCATGAACTGAAGAACGTTCTGGCTATCATCAGAGAATCATCCGGATTGATGGGAGACATCATATCCATTTCACCGGAAGCTGTCGTTAAACATCAGGAGAAAATTCAAAATTCTATGGTCAGAATAAAAGAGCAGATTGAGCGAGGGGTCAACTTAACCGACCGGCTGAACAGATTTGCCCATAGTACCGATGAAACCCTGTCGAAAATTGACCTTCAGGAAACCATTGAACAACTGGTTATGCTGGCGCAGCGGTTTGCCAGACTGAAGCATGTTGTTTTGAAAACCGTGACGCCGGATCAGGAAGGTCCAGCCGTTACTCTGGTTACCCGTCATGTTCAATTACAAATGGCTTTGTTTGAGAGTTTGGAATGCTGTTTCACGGTTATGTCCGCCGGCGGTGAAATTAATATCGGGATTCATAACCTTGACGGGACAAACGCTGTTCACGTAGTCTGTAAAGGGGATCTTCCCGAGCAATCCGAATTCGTACGGAAGATATCCGAATCCCAAAACTGGCCGGTTTTGCAAGAAATTGCCGGCTGCCTGCAAGGATCTGCGGCTTTAGATGAAATCGAACATGGTATTGTGCTGTGTTTTCCGGATGAGATCGGCCGCTAAGGATTGCTTTTTTCTAAATTTGTATTCCGATCACGCTTTACAAAAGCTGAAAAAGCTGATACTGGGAAGCCGGAAAAAATAAGGCTAATTCGATTCCTTTTTGAAAACTTTTAAAAAATAAATCAAGGTGATAAAAATGATGAAAGAAATGAAAGTATTACTGGTGGATGATGAAGAAGAATTCGTAAAGACCCTTGCTGAACGTATCGAGATGCGAGAGGTAAAATCAAAAGTTGCGTTAAACGGGGAAGAGGCCCTTAAAACCATGGATGAAGATCTTCCGGATGTCATGGTTTTGGATCTTAAGATGCCCGGCATTGACGGTCTGGAAGTTCTAAGGCGTGCCAAAAAGGCCTACCCGGGCGTTCAGATTATCATGCTCACCGGCCATGGATCGGAAAAAGATGAGAAAGAGGCCCGACGGTTGGGGGTGTTTGAATATCTGCAGAAACCTGTGGAATTCGAAAAACTCATGCGGACAATAACAAAGGCCTACAAAAAAAAATTTGAATCTTCTATGGTAGCGGCCAGTTTTGCAGAGGCCGGCGAATTCGATACCGCCCAAAAAATTATGGATGAGGAAAAAAAGTAACGGGTATGCGGGAGAACAATACATGCAAATCAAGGTACTGTTGGTAGACGATGAAAAGGATTTCGTTGAAACCCTGGCCCAGCGTTTAGAGGTGCGGGACTTTGATGTTAAAACCGCTCTCGACGGGGATGAAGCCCTGAGCCTGATCCGGGAATCCGACGTTGACGTCGTTGTTCTGGATGTTCTGATGCCGGGAAAAGACGGCATCCAAACATTAAAGGAAATCAAGGAGTTCAAGCCACTTATTACTGTCATCATGCTCACCGGCCACGCAACGGTCGATACCGCTATTCAAGGAATGAAATTAGGCGCTTATGATTATCTTATGAAGCCTGCCGAGACAGAGATCCTGGTGGAAAAAATTATGAGCGCTTATAAAATTAAGGCCGAACATGAAGAGCGTATTCGCCAGGCCGAGATTGAAGGCCTTCTCAAAAGACGAGGCTGGTGACGGCTTGTAATCCTATAACTACTGGCTGATGCGCTGTTTACTTGAAGATCATTTTTAAAATTTGCTTGCGCCGTATATCGGGATGGGTTCAGAAAATAACGGCTTTGATACGGGTAAAAGAAAAAATATATCTATAACATCCTGCCGGCAAATTTCCAACCTTATACATTTATCCCTAAAGACATAAAACTAGATCAAATGGTTCAGGAGGATGGGTATGAAAAAAAAACTTGTAAAAGAATTGATGGTTCCGCTTGCTAAATATGCAACGGTTTCTCAAGAGGGCACATTATTCGAAGCTGTTATGGCCCTGGAACAAGCACAAGAAAAATTTGACCAGTCCCGGTATCGGCACCGGGCGGTTCTGGTATATAATAACGAAGGTGATATTGTCGGAAAAGTGAGCCAGCTGGATGTGCTCAGGGCCTTGGAACCGAAATATAAAGCAATGGATATTCCTGGATCATTATCCCGTTTTGGGTTAACCAAACGCTTTCAAGAGACGATGCTTGAACAACTCCGCTTTTGGGACAAACCCATGGATGATATTTGCAGAAAAGCCGCCCGCATAAAAGTCAAAGAATTTATGTATACTCCCGGGGAAGGCGAATACATTAATGAAGATGAAACCATGGACAGGGCGATCAATCAACTTGTCATGGGACATCATCAATCCTTACTTGTACTTAAAGATGACAAGATTGTGGGGATCTTAAGGAAAACCGATGTGTTTATAGAGATTGTCCGGGCGATGAAAGCCTGCGAACTATAACTCCAGTTGAATCAAATTAAGTTTATTTCTTAGACATGAAATTTGTGCTTTTTATGTCAAAAAAAATTCTTAACTAATAGAGTTTAAAGTGCCTAAAGTGACCTAAAGTGCCTAAAGTTATGGAATTCTGTCAATATTATTTAAATAAACGGAGCGAGCCGACTTCGCCATAGTAGCTTGTAGCTACGACGGATGAAAGCGACACCTTAACTTTAGGCACTTCAAACTTTAGCTCACTTATAACTTTTCTGGTTTTTCCGGGTTGGGTTGCCACCCTTTGATTGTTACTTGTTATAATATTTCAGATAAGGAGAACGGGGTATGACAAGCACTTCTATGGTCCTTGAAAAAAACAAATTCGATTGGAAACGATATCTGTTTCTTTCAATAGGAATAGTACTGTTTGCAGTAACTTATTATTCATCTCCCTGGCCCGACGCCGTCGATCCCATGGGCGAACATTTTCCGTTGAGCAAGGAGGGAAAAGCGGCGATCGCCGTGTTTCTGCTGGCCGGAACCTGGTGGGTCTTCGAAGTGGTGCCCATCGGTGTCACCAGTCTGGCCATCGGCGTACTTCAGGCCCTTTTCCTGATTCGCCCGGCCAAGGTAGCGTTTAATGATTTTATGGATCCTTCGGTAATGTTCATCTTTGCGTCCATCGTTATCGGACTGGTTTTTACCAAGACAGGTCTGACCAAGCGCCTGGCCTATAAAATGCTGGCCATCGTGGGAGAAAAAACCAGCATGATATATCTGGGATGTTTTGTGGTCACCGCAGCCCTGACGCATATTATGGCCCATACGGCCGTGGCGGCAACCATTTACCCGCTTTTGCTGGCGGTTTACAGCCTTTACGGAGAAGGAGACAAACCCACCAAATTCGGCAAAGGACTCTTTATGGGCATGGCCTATGTGGCCGGCGCCGGCAGCATCGTGACCCTTTTGGGAGCGGCGCGCGGGGCTGTGGCCATCGGGTTTTTTAACGATATCGTGGGCCAAAACGTCTCTTTTTTTGAGCTCAGCTATTACATGTTCCCCGTGGGCTGGCTCATGACGTTTCTGCTGTGGGGGTTTTTTATGATTTTTATGAAACCCGAAAAAAAGGTTATTCCCGGCCTGAGGGAAAAAGCCAAAGTTCTTAATGCCGAACTGGGTCCTGTTACCCGCAAAGAGATTTTGGCTGCCGCCATTGTTTTTGCCTGTATCCTGACCATGTCCCTGCGATCTTTTGTCCCGATGTTACAGCCGATTAACAAGACCGCCATCATCCTGATTTCAACCATTCTGTTTTTTATCACCGGCATTCTCGATCTGGACGACCTCGAAGATATTCCGTGGAACATCATCCTGCTGTTTGCCGGTGCCATGAGCATCGGTTTCTGTCTCTGGGATACCGGCGCCGCCAGATGGATGGCCGTGAACTGGCTGGTCATGTTTCAAAAAGCCAACTGGTTTGTTTTTGTGATGAGTATTGCATTTTTTGTCATGATGATGACCAATTTTATTATGAATGTGGCCGCCATTGCCATCTCTTTGCCGGTAGCGCTGGTGATCGCCCCCTATCTTGGCGTGGCTCCGGAAGTGATTCTTTTTGCTTCCCTTGTCACGGCGGGCATGCCGTTTTTGCTGCTGGTGGGGGCGGCGCCCAATGCCATTGCTTACGATTCAAAGATGTTTTCAACCGGGGAGTTCTTTTTGTACGGCATACCGGCCAGCATCATGCTGATGGTTATCGTCGGTTTTGCGGCCTATATTCTCTGGCCTATGATGGGGATGCCCGTGACATTACATTAAACAGACTCATCATCTTACAAGTCAACGCCTAGAAGATATGCCCCTCTTATTGAGCAGAAAAAATGCCGGATACTGGATGCCGGATGCTGGATCTAAAAATGGAAATATCCTTTATTGACGGCCTGGTAAAAAGTCGTCACTCCGGTAGATCCCGGATCAAGTCCGGGAGGAGTCCAGATGGTCTGCAAGTACTTGAAAAGACTGGATTCCAGCTTTCGCCGGAATGACAAAAAACGGTATTTTGGGACTTTTTGCGAGACCATCTTTATTATTCGGCATCCAGAGACCGGTATCCGATATCTGTCGCAAATGCTAAATAAATTTGGACCGTATAATTATGACAACATTTTGTCGATGTTGCCTTAATAAGCGGCTAGGATCTTTCCATGTGGCATCGCATTAACCTTCGCAACCGGATTTATCTGATTTTGGCCGGCCTGGTGTTTATCACTCTGCTGTGCGGTTTAATCACGGTATGGTATACGTATCGCCTTGAACGGGTGTTGACCGCAATTATCGACCGGAATCTGGTTGCATACCAGTCGGCAGAATCTTTTGAAACCTCTCTTGTCAATCAAAAAGGTTTTGTATCTTATTATTTTTTGGACGGCGATCCGGACTGGCTCAGGCAACTGGGAAAATACCGCCAGATATTCAATGAGCAGCTCCATGCCGCCAAATTGCTGGTTGAAGATGAGCAACAAAAACAAGCCCTGGATCAAATCGAACGGGAATACCAGCGTTACATCGACGACAAAGACCGCGTTATCGCCTACTATAAGACCGGGAAGCGGGAACAAGGCACCGAACTACACCGGAAAGTTCGAGATCGTTTTTTTTACATCCTGGAACTCTGCGAAAGATACAAAGATTTTCAAACCCAAAAAATCATGTCCGCCAGAAACGACAGCTTGCTCCAGGCCCGAAAACTCAGGTTTATCGCAGGAATCGCCATATTTGTTGTTTTTTCACTGAGTGTGCTGTTGGCTTTTATTCTGGGAAAACAGATTTTAGATCCCTTGCACCGCCTGGCTCAGGAGGCGAACAAGGAGGGTGCTTTGAAAAGGTCGGATGACGAAGTCAAAGCCATCAGTCGCAGCGTGCACGACTTGATTGAAGCAGCGGGCCAGACGAACATCGAGCTCGAGCGCAGCCGTGAACACCTTCTGCAAGCCGAAAAAATGGCCATGGTGGGCAAACTTGCGGCCGGAATGGCCCACAGCATTCGCAACCCGCTCACCTCAGTAAAAATGCGCCTGTTTTCGCTTAGCAGGTCCCTGAAGCTGAGCGATTACCAGAAAGAAGATTTTGATGTAATCTCCGAGGAAATCCGGCATACCGATGCCATTGTGCAGAGTTTTTTGGAGTTTTCACGACCCCCCAGGCTCAAAATGCAGCAGATCAGTCCGTCTATAGTGGTGGACATGGGCCTGCAGTTACTGGAACACCGGCTGAAATCATATGACGTGACGGTCAATGTGATCCGGAAACATCAACTTCCGGAGATCCAGGCGGATTCCGAACAGTTAAAGGAAGTTCTGGTTAACCTTATCATTAATGCATGCGAAGCCATGGAACAGGGGGGATCCATTGTCATCGAAGAGGAAGAAGATCTCGCAGCGCCCTCGGGAAGGGTTGCGGTAATTCGACTAAAGGACAACGGTCCGGGGATACCCGAATCGATTCAAAACAATATTTTTCAACCCTTTTTCAGCACCAAAGAAGAAGGGACGGGTCTGGGATTGAGCATTGCAGCCCGGATTGTTGAAGAGCATCAGGGGCGGCTGGATATCCAATCAAAGGAAGGCCAGGGATCCACGTTTATCATTACGCTTCCAATAAAGGGATGAGATCGTGAGCAGCATTTTGATCATTGATGACGATGACCAGTTGCGCAAAAGTTTCGACAAGCTTTTGAAAGAAGAGGGCTACCACTCTGAATGTGCTGCTTCCGGGGAAGCAGGTCTTAAAATAATAGAAAAGGAAATTCCGGACCTTGTTATTTTGGACATGCGTTTGCCGGGGATGAACGGGTTTGAAACTTTTCGGGTCATTCACGACATAGAGCCCAGGCTTCCCGTAATTATCATGACCGCCTACAGCACTACCGAAACCGCTATCAAAGCCACCAAGATGGGGGCATTCGACTATATTCTCAAGCCCTTTGATATTCCTGACATGTTAACCGTGATTAAACAGGCCCTGGAAGCCGGTCGTTTCATGCGTTCACCGGTGGATATGGATCCCGTCCCTGACGAAAGTTTTCGCGATGCCATTATTGGGCGGAGCAAACCCATGCAGGAGATTTATAAGGCCATCGGCAGGGTTGCCTCGACCGATGCTACGGTTCTAATCAGAGGCGAATCCGGTACGGGAAAAGAACTGGTCGCCCGGGCCGTTTATCAGCACAGCCTTAGGGCAAACAAACCCTTTCTGGTGATCAACTGTGTTGCGATTCCCGAAAGCCTTTTAGAAAGCGAGTTGTTCGGGTATGAAAAAGGCGCGTTTACCGGAGCTGTACATCGCCGGGTGGGAAAAATCGAACAGGCCCACGGAGGAACCATATTTTTGGACGAGATCGGGGACATGCCGTTAAGTATCCAGGCCAAAATCCTGCGGTTACTCCAGGAAAAAAGCATCGAGCGGCTTGGAGGCCGGGCAACCATTCCCGTGGATGTGAGAATTGTCGCCGCCACCAATCGTGACCTTGAATCCGCTTTAGACCAGGGCCGTTTTCGGGAAGACCTCTACTACCGGCTCAAGGTGGTCACTATCTTTCTCCCTTCCCTGAGGGAACGGGCCAAGGATATTCCGTTACTGGCCGATTATTTTCTGGCGCGTTTTTCCCGTGAGGCCAGAATTGAAAACCCGGGAATCACCAAAGAGGCAAAGGACATACTTACTGCTTCTCCCTGGCAGGGTAATGTGCGTGAACTGGCCAACACCCTTCAAAAGGCATTGATTTTTAATCGCGGGGCCCCTATTTCTCAGGAAGACATCTCGCAGGCCCTCAGCGGCGCAAATGCAGGCAGGAGCGCAGATTTGGCAAAAGGGGATCAGGCCATTCGTCAATGGGTGTATCAGATGCTTATCTCTCGATCAGATGAAAATATCTTTGATACCTGTATGGCTCACTTTACCAGTATCGTTATTAGCGAGACGTTAAAACTTACCGGCGGAAACCGCTCAAAGGCGGCCAAACTTCTCGGGCTTTCCAGGCCTACCCTTCATTCCAGGATCGAAAAGTATGGAATTAAATTCGAAACTTCTGTTACAGAAGACTCGAAATGAGTTAATGAGTTTTGGTTTTACATTTTGTAAAAATTTCTGACACTCTTTCCATTTCCATCCCAAATAAGAACCCCTCCGGTTTTTGGCTTCCAAGCATATGGAAGTCGTTCTTTTCCACGTAATAACAAAGGTTCCTGAAAGTTTCTGGGATGTGGTTATGGGTCCCAAGGGTCGCAGCAATCTTGAAGACATTCTCTTCGGCTCTAGCGCAGAAAAAATGTTTCATCACTGCCCGGTACCCTTGTTAAGCATCCGCGGAAATAGGGGCAGATAATACCTTTCTCGTAATAGGGCGACAGGGAAAAAAACATACCTCTCCTATCGGGAATATTCCCCATTGGTGTGGGGGAAATTCCCTGCCGGGAAATTTTTTCACAAAAAATGAAGCCCTCTCCCTATGGAAAAAATTAATAAAGCCGGTAATAAATAACATATTATTAATCACCCGTGTGGGAACCGGTGTATATCCTGTGTTCGGAAACTACAACCCATAGGAGGATAACGCGATGAATCTTAAAGCGGATGATGTTTTGGTACCATTGGATGTTCCAAAGGCAGAAAGAGAAAATTATATCAACAATTATTTGACGATAACCCGGAAAAGCGGACGATTGATGCTGTTTGCAGGCGATCAAAAAGTTGAGCATTTAAATAACGATTTTTATGGTGAAGGGATTCACCCGGATGACAGTGATCCGGAACATCTTTTCAGGATTGCAAATCAGGCAAAAATAGGCGTTTTTGCTACCCAGCTTGGTCTGATTGCCAGATACGGTATTTCTTATCCTGAGATTCCATATCTGGTAAAGCTGAATTCCAAAACAAATCTTGTCAAAACGTCCCAGTCAGACCCATTCAATAATCAGTGGCTGGATGTTCAGCAGGTAGTGGATTTTCGTGATAACAGCGGACTAACTATATTGGCAGTGGGGTATACTGTCTATTTGGGGAGTGAGTATGAGTCCGAGATGTTGCATCAGGCAGCCCAAATTGTCTACAATGCCCACCATCATGGGTTGATAGCCGTATTATGGGTCTATCCCCGAGGCAAGGCGGTGTCCGACGAAAAAGATGCTCATTTGATTGCCGGTGCCACTGGCGTGGCTGCATGTCTGGGCAGTGATTTTGTTAAAGTGAATTATCCCAAAAAGAAAGATCATGAATCAAAAGAAATATTCAAGGAAGCCATCCAGGCCGCCGGTCTAACCAAAGTGGTCTGCGCCGGAGGTTCAAGTGATGATGTGGAGGCCTTTCTGAAAAGACTTCATGACCAGATTCATGTGAGCGGAGCTTCGGGCAATGCTACAGGAAGAAATATTCATCAGAAACCCTTTAAAGAGGCCGTCGCTATGTGTGATGCCATCTATGCGATTACCGTGGAAAATATGGACGTGAAGGAGGCTCTTAAGATATATCATTCAAATCAATAAGATAAGCAATAAAGGTCTCAAAGGCATCAACATTTCCGGAATTTTTTTCGAGATTAAGAGCGAATGCTTCCTCTTTCCCTCCTGTCCCATCGGGAATATTTCCCCTTTGGTATGGGGGAAATCCCGTTCCGGGAAATTTCCTCACAAGAAATGAAGCCCTTCTCCTATGGACAAAATTAATAAAGCAGGTCATATAATTTATTATGAAATTTCAGTTGTTCACAAAATGTCAACTATCCGGGCGTTTGTTGAATGATCTCCTAAATTGATGGCTCCGGATGAGCAATAATACGCAAAAATAGGAGGTGAAATGGATAAAATTTATCTTTATGATGATAAGCAAACAGACCGGATGTATTACACAAATGAATTATCTGAAGCTGATCATGATATTTCGATTATAAACCGGTCACCGTTTCTTACGGTTATTGATAAAAACACGGTAAAAAGAGGGAATAGGAGAGCACACAAGCGCTTCCGGGTTAAAAAACAAGCCGTTGCGTTGATCCGGCCCGTTTCCGTTACGCAGCTTAACGTTGCAGATAGAAGCATGGGAGAGATCGCGTGTGCCGTCTACCGGTCCAAACCGGCAAAATTCGGCAGAATAAACAATATCAGTATGGATGGACTTTCGTTTGATTACATTGCCGGCCGAGAGGGATCAAGTCAATCACTTATCTTGGACATTTTATTGGCTGATCGTAATTTTTACCTTCCAAATTTATCGTTTAAAAGCATTAGCGATGTTAAAGCGGCCGACGATTTTTCTATGCATACTATAAAAACGAGGCGGCATCATGTGCGGTTTGAACGGCTGACGCCCGGCCAAATTCGGAAGATTCAATATTTCATACAGCACTACGGCAAGCGTGTGGAAAAATAACTGAAAGTTGATCGAGGAATGATTTTTTTAGACGGAGAGCAACTATAATCCGACTAAAAACAAACAAGTGTGACAAGGATAGGGAGGAAAAAATGGCATTAAATTTCAAAATTATTTGTCATAAAAACAGCAAAAACCTTCATCTTAAGCTCATGGGAGACTTTGACGGTTCATCAGCCTATGAACTGATCAATACCCTAAAAAAATATAACGGCAATGCAAGGAAAGTTTTTGTTGATACCTGCTCTCTTTTATCCGTTCATCCTTTTGGGCTTGATGTGTTTCAAAAGAATTGTGCTGTCAAAAAGCTATCGCGTACACTGACATTTACCGGCGAATATGGGGATAGGCTGGCGCCTCATGGGAGTATATTAAGATGATTCAGCATCCGGTTGTCTCACGGCAACAATAATTGCGTATCCTTTTTAAAAAACATTACGCTCATCATTGAACGACCCAGACCGTACAGTTACGTGCGTGATTGACGATTTTGCTGGAGATACTGCCAAGAAGGAACTCTTCCCTGCGTGAAAGCCCCTGCCGGCCAACCACAATGGTGTTATATTGCGTGTTGTCTTGTTCGGCCAAAATACACTCCGACAATGAGGGACAGTATCGAAGGGTGGATTGCACCCGTATATCATCCGGGTCAAAACCTTCGTGTATCAATATTTGACGATAGTCTTCCAACATGTTGTCAACTTTCAACCGGTAATTGCTGAGCCATTTTTCCTTTTCAGCGGATGTGGGGAAATAATCTTCTTCCGGTTGACTGATGATATGCAGGATTAAAATCTTGAAGCCTTTGACTCCTGCCAGGAACTGACCCACATAGGAGACCGCCCGGCGGGCGTTTTCCGAGTCATCCACGGCAATCAAGATATTCTTGTTAAAAGTCTTTTCACTCATGCATTGGCCTCTTTAAGGATTAAGTTAAGGGCTTCGCCCTAATTGGAATGGTGGAATAATGGAATAATGGAACAATGGGTTCTGGGATAATGTAACATTGGGTTAATGGTAAAATTAAAAATGGATAATATCCTTTTAAAAACCAACCTTCCAGTATTCCACTATTCCATTTTTCCATATTCGAATCAAGCGTTCAAGCCTCAAAAAATGTCTTATATTTTCATTAAGTTGTAGAAATTCCGAGACGTATATTTACGAAAGCATCCCGGTCACCGTTTGGAATTCTTTCAAATCATCCAGCAATTGTGTTGTGTTTTCGTAAAACAAGTTGGCGCCTTTAGAAAAATGCATCAATACCCTGTTGAGGGATTCGGGAAGGTAAGGGTAAATTTTTTTGAGATTGGCCACGCGGTGGTTAAACACGATATTCAGATCTTCTTGGTATAGCGCATCCAAAGCAGGATTAGACTGTTTTTTCAGGTCCTGCAGCAACACATCTCCCATACCCGCCAAAAATATGAGAATATTACCCAGCCCAAAAAGATCGTAACCGTATATGTTTTCCCGGTGACGATAGTTAAAATCATAATCAATCCATCGGTAGCTCTCGCTGTCGCGGTCAATCAATATATGGTCGCGGCGAATATCCCCGTGTTTTTCGCCATGGTTGTGAAGAAAGCGGACGGCGTCAATGCATTCCGTAAAATTCTTTAAAATTCCGGGAAATCGATCATAAAAATAGGTCTGATGATCCATATCCATATCCGTCACATGGTGAGACAGGGGTTTGCCCTTAATAAAATCAAGAACGCGAATCAGATTGCCTTTTACATCTTCGATGGAATACCCATGCATAAAGTTTTTATGATTGGCCACAAGATTCAGGATACGGGCTTCCTTTCTGGGACTGCGGAAACACTCGAAGGGGATGCCTCCGATATGGGCCGTAAACTTTTCATAAAAAACGAGCTTGATGATCTTCGGGATTCCGCTGTTAAGATCAATGGCGCGTTTTACCCAAAACTTAACCTCGTCATCAAGCCCGAACCGTCCTTCTTTGGCATTATGACGAATGAGATAAGGTTCGCCGCCAAGAAGAACCACGTCACCATATTCCACGCGAAAATAATCCGTAGTATCCGTATGAATTCGAAACTTATGGGAGTCCCGGGAGAGGGGCATCCACCGGGATGCCATCTGTCTGAGTTTATCCTGAGAAACAGATGTTTTCATTTCGACCTTAATTGAAAAAAAATAACCGGACTGCATGGACATCGGAGCTGATTCCAAAAAATATGAAAATAATGGAAATAAGCTCGGGTGTCAAGTCATTAGGCGGGTCATTTGTAGTGATCTTCTTAAAAAACCGTCATTCCGGCGAAAGCCGGAATCCAGTCTGTTCAAACAGTTGCGGAGCATCTGGACTCCTCCCGGACTTGATCCGGGATCTACCGGAGTGACGACTTTTTGCGAATGCATCAACTAAAGATCCGGGTCAAACGAGCCCGGATCTTTAGATTGATTTCCTAATCAGGGCTCAAGAACTCTTTTTCTTTTATCCTCAAGTTGGGCATCAAGATTTTTGCGAGTTAGGAAAGTTCTTGCGCAAACTTATTTTTAAAGGCCTCTTCGACGATCTTTGCAGCAACTTGTGTATCTTTGATATAATCACAATTGATAACCATATCGAATTCATACGGCACAGCATCTTTTTTGCCGAAAACCTTTTTAAAAAAGTTGCGTTGCTCCTTATCGAGTTGAGGCAATTTGTCGGCGGCCTCTTTTTCTTTGACATTAAGAATTCTGGCCAGGCGCTTAATCCGATGCTCGTCTGAACAGATAAACCGAACCGCCAGAACCCGGTCTCTGGGAATTATCAAATGGGTGCCCCTGCCCACAAAAATCGTAGGTTCCAAACCGGCAAGAGAAATCACAACATTAATGAGATGCCTGTTGTAATCACTTTTAATAAAAGATTTCTCACCAAAAAGAAGGGCTGCAAATTCCTTTAAATAACCAGGGTAATGTTCGTCAAAATAGGCAACTGTTTTCTCGCTCAATTTTGCCTCTTGGGCGATGTGCTCCAGAATTTCCCTGTCTACTACTTTATAACCGATATTTTTTGCTACAATATCAGCAACTTCCAAAGATCCAACCCCAATTTTTCGAGAACAGCAAATCGTGGGAAAAATCTCCGGTCTTTTTTCTTCCTTTTTCTTTTCAATGTATTTTTTTTCCAGCTCGCGAAAATGTTTATCTGCCAATTGAGAACCGGTGGGTCTTTTGTGCGTGTACATTCCCGGTGTATATTTAATACCCCCAATTTGTACCATGGTATACCTCCTTTTTTTTAGGCATGAGATGTTTTTTTTAAGTTATTTATTTTAAATTCTTCATGGATACTTTTTAATAAATAAATTTCCCGGATCCCGAATCCTGTTTAAATGTAACATACGGATTTAACCGGGCGAGCAAAATAATATATTTTTCATAGGTCTCTTTTTGCTAGTTGTATTCTGCAACTATTGTGCCATAGAAGGCTGAAACGGAGTTGGATAATATCTGTCTGAAATTGTAGACTTATTTGTTAAAATGATAGGAAGCAAAATAATAAATGGTAAAAATACCTGTCTGCTTTTTTTACAAATTGAAAAAAAAGCTTATAGTCATTTTAAGTTACAAACCATATTGGAGTCATCAGTATT
>CAZIIV010000029.1:0-23294 GCA_964539365.1 uncultured Desulfobacteraceae bacterium
CCTTTCGAAAATGAAATATATCATAACTGTTAGCGCTTTGAAAACTGGAACCGTGCCCGTGCACCCTTCTGGCCGTATTTCTTTCTTTCCTTGACCCTGGCGTCACGCCGAACAAAACCGGCTCTTTTCAACGTTTTCCTAAGCTCAGGATTCCCCGATATCAGCGCCTTGGTAATTCCATGCCGGATGGCACCGGCCTGCCCTGAAAAACCTCCACCGGTAACACGGGCTTTTACATCAAACGATTCAAGAGTATTTGTTAAAACCAGCGGCTGTTTTATAATTGTTTTTACCACCTCAACCTTGAAATAATCATCCATAGGGCTGTCATTGATGGTAATTTCGCCGTTCCCCGGCATTATCCAGGTCCTGGCGATGGCGGTTTTTCGTTTCCCTGTAGCATAATACACGTTTTCTTTTTCCATACAATTCCCCGATAATTAAAGAAAATTAACTTTCGCTTCTAAAAATCAAGAGTCTCAGGTTGCTGAGCCTCATGAGGATGCTGATTCCCTGAATAAACCTTCAACTTTTTAAAAAGCCTTCTTCCCAATCTGTTCTTTGGCAGCATACCTTTGACCGCAAAACGGATAAGATCTTCAGGCCTTTTTTCCAAAAGTTTCTGAGCGGTAATCGCCTTGAGACCCCCGATATAACCGCTGTGCCGATAATATTGTTTCTGTTGCCATTTTCTTCCGGTCATGACAACCTTATCCGCATTAACCACCACCACCCAATCACCGGTGTCCACGTGAGGGGTGTAAAGAGGGTTGTGTTTTCCCCGCAGGCGGGCGGCTACGGTACTGGCAAGTCTCCCCAGAACCTTGTCCTGAGCATCAACAACACACCATTTGCCTTTATTGTCGGTATTTTTCGCACTATACGTATATTTTTTCACGATGATTTTCTCCTCTGAATATAGAAACTTTATTTTGTAAATAAAAATCGTATCTGTGTCAAGAAAAAAGATTAATTTATCAGTCCCATTTTAGGTTTTTGAAAATAGTATCGCATATTGGAAAAGTTGGCCCGGCATCGAGTCATTACCACCGGCTTATGGAATATTCGGTTGGTCACTAAAAAAAGAGAAAATTGACAAAAAAAGAATATCATGCCAAATATATTTATAGAGGCGTTTTATGGAAAATTTGGAAATCGAAGTAAAATTTTATTTGTCGGATATGGACGCCATACGTGACCGGATTCTCGAGCTCGGTGCGGTGTCCATGGGACGTATTTTTGAAACAAATTTACGCTTTGACGATGCCGATAACAGCCTGATTGAAAAAAAATCTCTTCTACGACTCCGCCGGGATACAAAAACAATCCTTACCTTTAAATCCGAACCTCCTTTTAAAAATGATCAATTCAAGATACTAAAGGAACTTGAAGTTGAAGTCAGCGATTTCGCCACCATGAAACATATTCTGGAATCGTTGGGGTTCCGGGAAGAACAGGTGTACGAAAAATGGCGTGAAACTTTTAGGTTAAACAGTGCCAACCTCTGCCTGGATATGATGCCCTATGGCGACTTTCTCGAAATCGAGGGGAAAATGGAAGATATTAAGAAATTGCCATCCCAAATCGGTCTTAAGTGGAAAAAAAGGATTCTTCTTAATTACCTTGCTATATTTGACGTCATCAAACAGAAAGCAAACTTGCCGTTTTATGATGTCACATTCAGCAATTTTATAAATATCAGGTTCGATATCGGGGAATATCTTGATCTTATCGAAGCTAATCATCATTAGCTCATAGAAAAAATTTTAATATTATCTGTGTACATCAGTGAAAATCTGTGTCCTATTTAACTTAAATAAAACCATGATTTCTGTTCTGACATTAAACCTGCGTTTTGGATTGGCAAACGACGGACCCAATAGCTGGCAATATCGCAAAAAGATCTTTCCCTACCTTTTTGAAAAATATCGCCCGGATTTTATCGGTTTTCAGGAAGCCAATAACTTCCAGACAGATTTTCTGAATGAGATGCTGACGGAATACGACTTTATCGGCAAACGAAGCCCTTCACCGTCCTTCTGGCAAGACATTATTATCTTTTATAAAAAAAGCTGGACCTGCGTCGATCGAGAACATTTCTTTTTGAGTCCGACACCCAATATCCCAAGCCGTTTCCGGGAAAGCCTCTGGCCGAGACAATGCACCATGGGTATGTTCAAAAACGACAACAACATGATTATATGTATCAATACTCATCTTGACTTTGACACCTCGGTGCAAATCAAGAGCGCCAAACTGATTATGGAACGGTTACTGCGCTTTCCGAGTGACATCCCTGTAATTATGGTCGGGGACTTTAATACCACTCCCTTTAGTCCCTGCTATAACATCTTCACCGGCCATGGTCAGAAGATACAGAAAAAAGAATATTATTTTAAAAATGCGTTTAAAAAGCCCTTTCCGGGGACCCATCATGGATTTACCGGGAGTTTAAACGGAGATTATATTGACTGGATTCTTTATCGCGGAAAAATTTTCAAACAAGATTGCAGGGTAATCAGGGATACAATTGACGGTCTTTATCCATCAGATCATTTCCCGCTCTATGCCACATTCAAGTTAATTGGCTGACTATTCGTAAAATGCTTCGCCAGATTTTAGAGCGGGAGGGTTACGAAGTAACGGAGGCCTCTAACGGCAAACAGGGGGTAAGACTCTATCGGAAAAACCCCGCCGGCCTAGTCATCACGGATATAATCATGCCTGAAAAGGAAGGAATTGAAATAATCATTGAACTAAAGCGAGACTATCCTGATGTGAAAATAATTGCAATTTCCGGTGGCGGCAGAATCAATCCCGAGGATTATTTGGATATTGCCAAAAAGTTAGGCGCACATCGAATATTCGCCAAGCCTGTGGAACGGAAAGAGCTTTTAAATGCGGTTCGGGAACTTTTAGGATAACTGTAGAAGTACAATTTAAGGATAATTAAGCCGCTTGACCAGATATGAATCGCCATTTTCAATAAGCTCCATGGAAATTCTGCCGCTGTTTTCCTGCCATGTTCCTTTGTGCAAACGGTAGCGGATGAAATATTTTCCTTGAATCCGAATGGTTCCTGTACCGGCCTGTAAAGAGTGATCAATCAACTCAATCCGGTAGTCAAATGACTCGATCTCTTCCATGTTTTTTCGATATTTGGGTAGCATATCCTGAAACGGAGTATTGTTTTCAGTGGCATCAGGAGTAAAAAAAGAGGCAAATTTATCAAGATTTTTACTGGTATATGTCTGGCAATAGATGTTCAAAAAAAATTCCAGCTCATCCTTCCGATCCTGTTGGGAAAGTATTTCTTTTGCGGAAGCCGATGTCTTTTTATCTTCTTCTGGTTCAATAGATGGCGTTATCTCCGAAACAGGGCCGGGACTTTGAGTTTTAACCTCTTGAGTTGCTGAGGTATTTGTTCCATGGGGAACAACCGGCGTTTCTATAAGTGGTTTCGCTGCTAAAGGTTCTTTTTCGACCGTTAGTTCCGAAATCTGTTTTTCCCGCTTTCCCACGGCATCCTGTTTTTCCGAAGAAAAAGGGGGTTCGCGAAGAGCTGGAGCAGGAGTTTTTTCTTGTCGTTCTTTTTTTCCTTCCACCTTAGACGATTTTTTCCGTTTCGCGGGTTTGCTTGTTTTAGTAAAAACAATAATTGCCTTGTCTTTGTATTTCGGCAAACCGTTTAGCGCTCTCTGCGCTTCGATTCTGTCTTTGAACGACCCCATTCTTATTTTGTACCATGTAATTTTTTCGGGAGACGTTTCCGTGACATAATATGCTGGATATCCGTCATTTTTTAGTTTTGTTATGGCTTTGTCTGCAAAGTTTTTGTTCTTAAGGGATTCGAGCTGAATGGACCACTCCCCTCTTGAGTCGGTCTTTTTATTTAAAACAATGGCATTGCCTTCTGGAGATAATTTTGCTTTTCGTGCCTCGTCTTCTTTCTTTTTTATGAATGTGTAGGTCCCGGTCACCGTTGAGCTGGGGGTATGGCCGGACTTGTAAGCCCTTGCTTTAATGATTGTCGTTTCTGTAACAAGAATTGGAGATGAAAAAACCGGGGAGACGTCCGTGGGCTCAGAGTTGTCCGTAGTATAATGAACCGTCGCTTCTCCGGTTGAAGCGCTGATTCCAACCGAAACAGGATCCGTGAAAACACCTGCCGGAAGAGGAGAAAATACTGGTGCGGCCAGATCCGGAGCATAAGTAACTCCTATGGAATCACTGGCCAGTTTTCCGTTCCGATCCTCTGCAACAATGGTAATCGTATTCACACCTGCAGTTAAGAATACTTTGAACCTCCAATCTTTTAGAGTGCCCGTATTTTCAGCTCCTGTATTACATGTCACGCGCTTTAGTTCAATACCATTTCCACCCATGGCCTGCCCGGAAACAATGATCCAGGATTCAGATGTGGTGGACTCCGCCACCGTTGCAGGCCGCTGAATTTTTACAACCGGCTTGGTACTATCCTGGACTGTGTATGCATAAGCACCGGTTTCGCTCCCATACCCATGAACATCACGCGCCGTAACTTTGTAGTAAACAGTACCGGTTTTCTGTGCCGGAATTGTCCCTGTATAATCGAGACCCGTGGAAGACATGGGAATTAAATTCCACGAATTTCCAGCATTTAATGAGTAGCTCAAAAAAGCAGACTGAACACCCGATATGTCCGTAATATCCGCATGTACCGTAACCGGATCACTTGAATGGGGCCTTGCTGACGACAGGTAGGGTTCTTTAATCACAGGCATGTCATACACAAATAGGGTCACCCCGTTACCAAGATCAGATGAATTACCTGTCTTATCAAAAGCATAAAAATCAACGGAATGTAATCCTTCGCCCGCTTTGGACGATTCCCATAAATTTCCAAACACCCCGTCCCCGCCCTTTTTGTCTGAGTGCTCGCCATCATCATACAGATGAAGCGTTTCTAACGTATTACCGTCCGGAAGCCGAATCCTGGCCGTCACTTTTGTAGGGTCAATACCTGAATCTTCATCATAAACTTTGATGGATAATTTGAATTTTGTCCCTTTTAACCCAATGCCTGTATTCACATAGGGCTGTATGAGTACCGGCGGTATGGAATCGGCTATCCGCGTAACGGACATGGTATAAGACGTTCTGTTTTTTATCCGGTTCCGGGCTTGAATTGCAATTTGGTTCTGGCCCTTGATCAGAGAAACCGTTCGAGTAAAAAAACCCTGGGATGAAAGGGACAATGAGGACGGCACACCATCATTGACGGAGAGAGTCGCTGACCGGATACCATGAGGATCTGAAATCTTCCCGTCGATTTTTACGGAATCGGATATATAGGAACCACCGTTTTGAGGAGTAAAAATCTGAATTTTTGGACCGTTGAAATTGAACTCGTCGAACACGTATATTTGTCCACCGGCCGCAAGCATAGTTCCGTCAGGCCTCCAACGAACATGGTGTACCGGATCTTTATTATAATATTCGATTCCATAAGTGTTCATATTACAAACAATCAAGCCATTATCATGGCCCACAGCCAACCGGGAAGAATCCCTGTTGTAATCCAGAGAATTAACACTACCCAATCCGGGAAAATCAAAACCGCTTTTGCTCCAGTTTGAAGTGTCATAGGTATAAATCATACCGGTACCGCCGATAACGGATCCCACTGAAAGGTATTTTCCATCATGGCTCCATGCAAGACAGTTAAGTTTTCCCGAAGAAATGGACCCTACCTTCACCGTTTTTATGGGAGAAGTATTTTCCGTATCCCATACTCTCAATTGTCCATACGTATCTACCGCCGCGAATTGAGACTCGTTAACCGGATTAAACCTAATTTCCTGGATTTCAGCACTATGACTATAAGTCATCTTAAGTTTGCCTGACGCAGACCATTTTTGTATACTATTGCGGTCCCGGATGGTATAAATGTGGTTATCCTGCCAGGCCAATGACTTATCCGATGATTTTGCCTCATTATCCAAAGGAATATCCCATACCGTATCCACGCTTCCGCCAGGAACTGTTAGAATAGCAAGTTTATTTTTGCCCTTATAAACACCGGCTGCCAGTTTTTCGCCATCCAAGGAAAAGCAAAACGACTGATATCTGCCTGAACGTCTTTTTCTCGACCAAACCTTTGCCCAATCCGATATGCGGTATATGGATAACCCCGAACCGTTTTCGTTCCTGACCGCAAAATATCCGTTTGAAGACCATTCACACCATTCGGTAGACGCCTCCAACGTTTTCCACGGTAGAAACCGGACTCCGTCATACCCCCCGGTTACGAAAGTTCCGGATCCCGAAACCCCCGACGGAATATGGGTTATCGTAACACTGACTTGTTTTGATTCTGATGATCCTACGGTAAAAATGCCGCCGGCCTCACCCCTGTCATTTGTCTTGTGGTCAGGTCCTTTTGCCCAAACACATTCGCCAGACGGTTTTAACCGCCACTTAACGGCTTGGTTGGATGCAGGTTTTTTATCAGTAACATTTTTCACATAAGACGTTACCTTAAAAGAATTATTGCCGGCGCGCTGAAACTCAAATGTTATCGCCACGGCCGATGAGGTGCAGGTTATTGGAATTGAACCAAACAAACCATAAGGAGAACGAGCGGTAATAACAGCATTGCCGCTGGAATTAGGGGTAAAAATAATCTTTGCCTGCCCCTTGGCATCGGTAACCGCTTCGCCATTCGAGGGTGTAAAAAATCCCGGAAAGCCGGTACGAAATAGAATTTTTTTGCCGGGTAACGGCCTTTCTTTGTTGTCTTTTAAGGATGCTGAAATGATAGTATGGTTGTTCTGTCCAACAGCAACGGTTTTGGGTTCGGCCTCTGCAGCAAAACGAATAATAGACGGTCTGTCCACCCTAAAGGAACCGTTCAGAGCCTCCTGCCATTTTCCTTTTGCATCTGCCGCTTTAACCTCATAAAAGTGTGCCCCGACGTTCAAGTCCGCAAGGCTGTAGTAGGAAAAAATTTTTGCCGCCAATCGGTCTGCCGACGGCGCTGCAAATTTATGCAGTTCTGTACCGTCAACGAAGAAATTTACCGAGGCATGCCGGTTGCTGTCAACTCCTGAAAATATCGCCACAAAATTGTACCTGTCATCAAGCGTCCCGGATGATGCTTTGACCTGCTGACTTAGGGCCTGCGTTTTTAGAGAATCTTTTGAAAAACTAAAGTCCTTTATTATGATATCCGGTGCGTCTTGGGTTATGGCGATAACTTCGCTAATGTTTTGATTGCTTTTGGGATTGTGTACATTGATGTTATAAATACCCGGCTGAGTGCGCCATAAGGAATATATCCCGTTAATATCGGTAGTCACCGTAAGATGTCCATCCATGGTCGCTACAACAGCATCGGAAATCGGCGTTCCGTCCGTCCCTTTTACCGTGCCATAGAGTGTTTTTGTGCCGGGAAAGAATTTTTGCACAATTCTGGATTTGTCGAATAATGTTAGATCCCGAACCCCCGGATTGGCAATATCATCCATCCCCCCCAGAGCAATCAACCCATCTTGACTTTTATGAAAACAGTGCACTTGATTTTTGCACATAATTGACGCAGTGTTTTTGCTGCATTCAGTCGATTGAGCGCACTCCGGTGTGCCCTGGTCAGGATACCCGCAAAAACCAAGGGCGTGGCCGATCTCATGCGCAGCCATTCTGACCACATCTCTTTGAGCCCGGGTGAAATCAATTTTATCTTTATCCAATACAAAGAACCAGGGTTCTGTTTTGTCCTGCTTCTCTTTTATATGAAAAAAAATTCTCGCTCTGTGATCGCTATCAGCATCAGCAGGATTGCCTAATTCGGGATACTGACAGCCCGTGTTGCAATTTTCAAATATGGTGAAACTATGTGCCTCCGGAAGATATTCGGAAAATAGGTCCATATCACCATCTTCAGCCAGACATACCTTTCCGTCATGTGTCACGACTTTGGGGCCTTGTTTGGACCATCCTTCAAAAATTATATCCGCTTCTTTTGGGTTTTTTGCAGGAGCAAATACCATATTTCCGCCGGTTGCGTTTTCCCATATCTTACACGCCATATCAACGGCTTCTTTTGCCGTAACCAGGTCAGGATCTTTATCTGCACCCAAAGGGTTCTCTCCACGATAAAAAGCATCTGAAAAAAAATATTTAAATTCAACAATGTCGTTTGCCATAGCAAAACCGGCATTAAGAAAAATAATCGTCAAAACGATCGATAACACGCGGGCTGTTTTTGACATGAGTATCCTCATATATGAATTATACGAAAAATATTCGAATTGGGCAGGGTAAAGACCTAAGGGTTCACGAAAAAACAAGTGAGCATTTCGGCTTTTGAAATATCCGTTCTATTGACCATAGATAAGCCGCTTTACCAGATATGAATCACCATGTTCTATAAGCTCCATGGAAATATCGCCGCTGTTTTCCCGCCATGTTCCTTCATGCAAAAGGAAGCGGGTAAAATATTTTCCCTGAATTCTGATGGTTCCTGTATCGGCCTGCAAATAATAAGCTATCAACTCAATCCGGTAGTTAAACAATTGGATCTTTTCCAGGTTTTTTCGATAGTTAGGGAGCATATCCAGAAAAAGAGTGTTGTTTTCGGTGGCATCGGGTGTAAAGAAGGTGGCAAATTTATCCAGATCTTTACTGGCATATGTCTGGCAATAGATGTTCAAAAAAGATTCCAACCGGTCTTTACGGTCTTGTTCAGCAAGTATTTCTCCTCCGGAGGCCAGCGTGGCTTTATCTTCTTCTTGTTCTGTAAATGGGGTACTCTCCTCAACAGCGCCGGGGGATTCTGTTTTTAGTTCTTGGGGCCATAACGTATTTGTTTTAGAAGCAAATAACGGCTCTGTAATATCCGATTCTTCTATTGTGTCGCCTTCTTTGATTTCAGCTTCCGAAGCCTGCAAATTCGGCACGCTGACGGATTCCTGGTTCTCAATTTCAGGAAATGCAATAGGGAGATCCGGAACAACTTTGGCAACAGCTTCCTGCTGCGCATCTTCTTTAATTTCAGGCTGTTTCGCTTCAACTACGGCTGTTTCTGGTTCCCCAACGGCAGATTTTACACTTAGTGGTGTGACCATTGCGACGGCAGCAGCTTTCTCGGCGGCGGCCTTTTCAGCGGCGGCCTTCTCTGCGGCGGCTTTCTCGGCGGCGGTCTTTTCAGCGGCGGCCTTCTCTGCGGCGGCCTTCTCGGCGGCGGCCTTCTCGGCGGCAGCCTTTTCAGCGGCGGCTTTTTCGGCAGCGGCCTTCTCGGCAGCGGCTTTTTCGGCGGCGGCCTTCTCTGCGGCGGCTTTCTCGGCGGCGGCCTTCTCGGCAGCGGCTTTTTCGGCGGCGGCCTTCTCTGCGGCGGCTTTCTCGGCGGCGGCCTTCTCTGCGGCGGCTTTCTCTGCGGCGGCTTTCTCGGCGGCGGCCTTTTCAGCGGCGGCCTTCTCTGCGGCGGCCTTCTCTGCGGCAGCCTTTTCAGCGGCGGCTTTTTCGGCAGCGGCTTTCTCGGCAGCGGCTTTCTCGGCAGCGGCTTTCTCGGCAGCGGCTTTCTCTGCGGCGGCTTTCTCGGCGGCGGCTTTCTCGGCGGCGGCCTTCTCTGCGGCGGCTTTTTCGGCGGCGGCCTTCTCTGCGGCAGCCTTTTCAGCGGCGGCCTTTTCAGCGGCGGCCTTCTCTGCGGCGGCCGACTCACGAGTCATGGGGTTCAGATCTTTCTGGCTACCGGGGTTATCCATTGGCACGCGGTCATGATACACGGGCTTTGTTTCTGTCTTAGCCGGTTCTTTTTGAACCAAGTATTTGGATTCACCATCTTTTTTACTGCTCTGATAATAAAAAAAACCGCCGATGATGAGTACAATCGCCAATCCGGTAATATATAGGGGGACCCTCCCGGCAGGTTGCCGCTCGGGTTTTTGGTCAACCCCCGGTTTTATTTCTTCAACAGCTTTGTGTGCTTTATCTTTACTTTCCTCATCCGGCATGTGGGGTTTTGTCGCCGATTTCTCTAAGGTTTCAAGGGGGATGGCTTTTATTTCTTTTATATATTCGCCCAGCATTTTAATTTCGTTTATAACGCTGGTTCTTTGATGAAAACTCAGCACTTTTCTGCGTTTTTCGAGTTCCTCGACCATTCTCTCCGCATATGCCAACCCTTTTTTGATCTGACCCGCTTCATTCAGATCAGCATCAGGCATGCCGATCAATTCGACGATTTGGTCCTGAGAGTAACCGATGATCACACAATGAAAAATTAGTTTTAACCGTGCACGATCATAACTGCTGTAAATGCGACGCCTAAATTTAGTGACTTTGGGCGATATAAGCCCTTTTTCTTCGCAAAAACGGATATGACGTTTGCTGACGTCAAACTCTTTGGCCAGTTCAGATATTGCAAAATGTCTTTTTGCATTCTCCATTTTCACCACCATTATGTTTAAGTTGTATTAACCTCAAACCTTTAATACCCGGAGTTTGATTTGGATGTATGTGGCTCGTAATTAAAAAAAATTAGTATAAAACAAATAAGTTTGCATGTCAAAATAAAATGAGCTATACAATTTTCGATTTCGAAACCGTCGAGATCCGTATCCCGTACAACTTGAACTCTTATTCTTATGAAGCCTATCTATATCTTTCTAATATTTCTTATCTCTTCTTTTTTCTGGGCATGCGGACCCAGACCCGTGCCCCTGCCCCAACCTGTAGAGTTTCATCCGGGAGACATTTTTTTTTCAAGGGCCGAAAACATGTTTCAACAAAAAGAATACGATAATGCCCTTGAAATTTATGATAAATATCTTGCACGGTTTCCTGATGGGTATCGGGCCGCCCAAGCTTTAATGAAAACAGCATTGATTCATACAGCATTAGGGGAATATGCTAAGTCCCGTACAATCTGTAACCGCCTGATTGCGGAATATCCTACCAGCCCCGTGGTTTCGAATGCCGGAGTTGAAATTCTCGTAACCTTCTTTAACCAGGGCAAATACACCCAAGTCATCAGTCATGCGCCTAACGTACTGAAGCAGAGTCTTTTTAAGGTTCACATTCTCAGAACATACACTCTTGTCGGTGATTCCTATATGGCTATGGGTTCTCCGACCCAAGCCTTAAACTATTATCTTATGGCATATACAAAAACCAAAGAGCACGAAAAAGAAAACATACTCCTTAAAATAGAATCTGCCGCCAGGGATGTTGACCCGGCAATTATAATTTCCCTTTTTATACGCCATAAAGATGAGTTGCCGGCAGAGGATCTCATTTACCGGATGGGTCTTACCAAAGCGGAGTGGAAAAAATACGAAGATACGATTATCCTGTTATCAGAGTTTATCAAAAAATTTCCGGAAAACGAAAATGTGCCATCGGCAAAAAAATTAATCCAAGACATCAATGAAAAATTTACCTTTAAACATAATATATTAGGATGCTTACTCCCGCTAAGCGGGCCTTACACAAGTTACGGCAAAAAAATATTGAAGTGTATTGAAATGGCCCTGGATCGATTTAACTCCCGGAACCGGGGTTCTTTAATAAAATTGATTGTAAAAGATACAGAATCTGATCCTGAAAAAGCTGCTCTGGCTGTAAATGAATTGGCCGAAGAACGGGTTGGGGCGATTCTCGGTCCGGTAACCACTCATGAATCTGCGGCATTGGTTGCCCAGGAAAAAAGGATGCCAATAATTACTCTGGGCCAGAAGGAAAATATTGCAACGCTGGGAGACTATGTTTTCAGGAATTTCATTACCCCTGAAATGCAGGTCCGGGCAATCGTATCTTATGCGACCCAAGTTCTTGAAATAAATCGTTTCGCCATTCTTTATCCTGACGATAAATATGGTACGACCTTTATGAGTCTGTTCCGGGATGAAGTTGAAGCCCATGGAGGAGAAGTTATCAGGGCTGAACGTTATCAGCCCGGCCAAACAGATTTCGCCGAATGCATAAAAAAACTTGCGGAACCCCAAACCGAACTTCCGGAACCACTTCAAGAAAAAACTGAAAATTCAGTTCCTGAAACTGCTCTTGATTTTGAGGCGATCTTTATCCCTGACGGCCCCACCACATCAGGACTCTTAATACCCCAGCTGGCTTTTTACGATGTTGTGGGCGTGCATCTTTTCGGAACCAACCTGTGGCATTCCGACCGTTTAATCGAAATGGCGAAACAATTTATCCAGGGCGCTATAATGGCGGATGGTTTTTTTGCCGGAAACAATTCACAAAAAGTAACGGATTTTGTGGAACTGTTTGAGAAAACTTTCGATGAAAACCCCGGATTTATTGAAGCGGTGGCGTATGATACGGCCATGATTTTGTTTGACTTGGTCGGCCGAAATGATATTCAATCCAGAGAGGAAATAAAAAATGAGATAATGAACCTTCAAGACTTTCAGGGGATAACAGGGGCAACGTCCTTTGATCTTACCGGCAATGCCCATAAAGAACTTTATCTATTACAAATACAAGGTGATAAATTTATAGAGCTGGAGACCATTCATGAAAGATAAAAGAGGCCTTTATTATTATCCTTTTCCTCAAAACAAACGGATTCGCATGTATGTTCGCAAACAAGCGGATATCATTGAATTCCGGCTATGGAATCAAGACGATCCCGAGCTCTGGAAGGAGCACGGATGGTTACCTTACGACGCCATATTACAAGCTACGAAGATGCATAAAGGAGGAGATTTTAAACCCAGGCAGACCTATGACATCACCATTGCGAACGCATTGATAAAAGACCCGTCGTAATATATAAAGGATCTCGGAAAAATAACACATTACAGCTTATCCAGCAAATCACAAAGCAGCCTGACGCCAAAGCCTGTGCCGCCGGGACCGCAGTATGCAGATTCTTTTTTGGCGTAAGCCGGGCCTGCGATATCGATATGGGCCCAGCGGGTATCTTTAACAAATTCCGACAGGAACAGTGCAGCGGTGATGGCGCCCCCATAACGGGTGCTGCCCACATTATTCAGATCAGCAAAATCGCTTTTAAAAAGTTCTTTATAGTCTTCAGTAAGCGGCAGCCGCCAGCAGCGTTCATGGGTCTTTTGACCGGACAAAATAATATCTTCTGCCAATTTATCATCAAAAGAAAAAGTTCCGGCGATCTTTTCGCCCAGAGCCACAACACAGGCTCCGGTCAGCGTGGCCATGTCAATGAGGGTTTGGGGGTTGTATTTCTCAATTCCATAAGAAATAGCATCGATCAATATCAGTCTTCCCTCAGCATCAGTATTACCTATTTCCACGGTTTTTCCATCATAGGTTTTGATAATGTCTCCCGGGCGGGAAGCATTTCCTGACGGCATATTTTCAACAATAGGAAGGATGCCGATAACTCTGAATCCGGTGTTAAGCTTTGCTGCGGTGATCAGTGTAGCAGCAACCGCAGCCGCACCGGACATATCCAGTTTCATTTCTTCCATACCTGACGAAGGTTTCAGGTTGATACCGCCCGAATCGAACGTTACGCCTTTTCCCACAAGTACAACTGATTTTTTAGCCCCCTTTGGGTTATGTTCCAGAATTACCATTCTGGGCTTGCTCCGGCTTCCGGCCGCAACCGCCATTATTGCGCCGAATTTTTTCTGCTTCAACTCTTTTTCACCCAGCACGGTTACCTTGAGATTTTCTTTTTTGGTCATCGCAACAATGGACCTGGCGAAACGTTCGGGTCTTTTGTCGTTAGACGGTGTATTGATCCACTCTCTCGCAAGAATGGTTCCCTGGCAAATGGTATGAACTTGTGACGATAACCGGCCGTACTTCCTGGCTACATCAGGTTTGACAAGAAAATTTATCTGTTTCACCGGAGCATGCTTTTTTTCTTTTTTGTATTTATCAAAAATATGATTTCCCAAATAAGCACCTTCCAGCATTGTCTCAAGTACAGATGTCAGTTCCATATTGATTTTTTCTGCCACCGGAACGGCGATCAAAACATTGGAAAGTTTTTTCTTGATCAATGCTTTTACTGCGTTGCCGGTCGCAGCACGCATTGCCTCCCCGTCAATTTTTTCAAGTTTTCCAAGTCCGATGAAAATCACCCTTTCAGCTTTAACCTCGGTCAGGTCGTAAAAGGTAACCTCATCATTTTTGTCACCCTTGAACTCCTTGATTTTCTTTGCTTTTCTTATTAGAGACATTATAATCTCGTCGTCAAAAACAGTTTTATCCTCACAAACAGGAATAACCAATGCCGCCACTTTTTCTTTTTTAAGATCAACCGATTTTAAATGTATCATGCTTCTCCTTTCAGACGGATCCGGATTTTTTACTGTAAATTTTTCGATCTGATATTATATAGTTAAAGTTTTCTGTCAATGAGAATATCTGTTTAGTTTCCATCCGGAAACGGCTCTTTTCCGCAATCTCTGCGCCTTGTGTGGGATTTCAAATTCGTTTGTTCTGACGCCGGATTATCTTGACATTATAACCGGTTGTTTATATCTATTAAACAGAAATTTTATTTTATAATGGTTTTATCAAAGGTCTTTAAAAAAAATGGAGGTACAACATGGCAGGAATCAACAAAGTCATCCTGATCGGCAATCTTGGAAGAGATCCTGAAGTTCGATATACACCGGACGGAACTGCCGTCGCCAATTTCAGCATCGCAACATCTGCTGAATGGACGGATAAGGCAACAAACGAGAAGAAAGAGCGCACCGAATGGCATCGCATTGTTGCCTGGCGAAGACTCGGTGAAATATGCGGCGAATACCTGTCAAAGGGCAGGCAGGTTTACGTAGAAGGCAAGTTACAGACCCGGTCATGGGAAAAAGACGGCGTCACCCGATACACCACCGAAATTATTGCATCTGATGTACAATTTCTCGGGACCAGAGATTCCGCCGATACATACAGACCCCCTACTTCGGAATCCTCGGCCCCGTCATATCCGGACAAACAGGATGACGATATCCCTTTTTAGTTTTTAAACGCTGATTCTTTATCTTGTTATCTCAACAAATCAAACGAGTTGTCCTGTTAAACACTGCATCACATTGAAGCTGCGGTTAAGGATTTGCGCAGTATCGGCACGCGGGTAAAACATAAAAAGGCGGGGTTGATCTTCACAGCCAGCCCCGCTTTAAGTGTCACTCAAAAAAAATTCCATAAGCAAAGATTAGCCGCATCTCCCTGTACGGCATTTGGGATTGCTAAAAGAGGTTTCTCGATCTTTGCGACGATACGGTGTTGTTCGGAAAGGAAGGTAGATTAAAGCTCAGTTCAATATGAATTTTAGTGTTTTTCTAATGTTCTTAGTGATGCTTAAGAGTTATTCTCCTGAAGAAGCTGATTCCGGAATTATTAAAATACATGCTTTCTCGAGAGCTTTAACAAATTTCGGGTTGGTTCTTCTCATTCTAATTATTCTGTCCCAAGACAGAATATCTTCAAGTGTGGGCCGTTCTATTCCGATATTGGATTCCCGCTCAACGGCCTCAATAAGTAGCGATACGGAATAGATTGTGATATTTTCTAACATTTCTTCAATAGAAATATCGTTTTTATCGATATGTTGGGATCTTAATATCTCTGATACACAGATGGATAAAATTGGATCTGCAACATCCTCCGGCTTTTTACATTCTTCAAGGTCATAACTTGCATCTAAAAAATCCCCGGCCATCTTTTGTAGGATATCTAACCATTCATTATTCAGGTTCTGCGGTAAAAGTGCATCAGGTCCATGCAATAAAACTTCATTTCCGAATTTGGATAGCATCTCATTCAACCTTTCGTCTTAATTTGGGTTAATCCTGTTCAGACGATCTAATTTTTAATTAATCCATTCGTAATAAGAAGTCAATAGGTTGGCATGAAACCATGTCAAACAGATACCAAATCCAATTCTTTCTTGGTTTTGACTTTTTGTTTCGTAAGAGATATACCTCAAACTCCATTCTCTCAGTTCCTTAATTGTAAATTTTATGCGTTTTGTGGCGACCATGATTAACGATGCGAAAAAAATCCTTAAAAAGGTATTCGGGTATGACGGGTTCATGTCTTTGCAGAAAGATGTGATTGAAAATGTTTTGCGGAAAAATGATACTCTGGTTATCATGCCGACGGGCGGCGGAAAATCGCTTTGCTACCAGATTCCGGCCCTTATGTTTAAAGGATTGACCATTGTTGTTTCGCCACTGATTTCACTGATGAAGGATCAAGTGGAGCAGTTAATGGAGTCAGGGATCTCAGCGGCACTGTTAAACAGCTCGCTGACGCCTAACGAGTATCGCCGGAATGTAGAACTCATTAAACAAGGCAACGTGAAATTACTTTACGTGGCACCGGAATCTTTGTTGAAATCCGGGGTATTAAAGATGCTTTCATCTGTACCCGTGGATTGCCTTGCCATTGACGAAGCCCACTGCATTTCCGCATGGGGACATGATTTTCGTCCGGAGTACCGGCAGTTGGTGGATATCAGGCTGCGTTTTCCCAAAGCGGTTTTTATCGCGCTGACGGCCACGGCAACCCCAAGGGTTCGAAAAGACATTAAATCCAGTCTCGGTTTTGAAGACTCCGGCGAATATGTTGCCGGTTTCAATCGAGAAAATCTGTTTCTCCAGGTGGTTCCCAAAGACAGCCCCCTGGATCAAACCATCGGGTTTATCCGCAAATTTCCGGAGCAATCCGGAATCATATACTGTTTTACCCGCCGGCAGGTAGATGATCTTTATACCGTTCTAAAAGATGAAGGATTTTCAGTACGCCCATATCATGCCGGTCTTACCGAAATCGAGCGAAAACAAAATCAGAACCTGTTTATCCGGGACGATGTGCAGATTGTTGTGGCGACCATCGCTTTCGGCATGGGAATCAATAAGCCCAATGTTCGATTTGTTGTTCATTTCGATATGCCCAAGAATATGGAAAGTTATTATCAGGAAATCGGCAGAGCCGGACGAGACGGATTGCCGGCCCATTGTATGCTGCTGTTCAGTTATGCGGACATTCATAAAATAACCCATTTCATTAACAAGAAAAACGCTTCTGAAAAACGGGTGGCGCGCCTCCATTTCAATGCATTTTTGCGTTTTGTTGAAACCGATGACTGCCGTCGCATTCCGCTGCTCAATTATTTTGGTGAAGAGTATTCCATTGAAAACTGCAATATGTGCGACAACTGTCTGGCCGGAGAAAAAGAGTTGACCGACCTTACCATACCGGCCCAGAAATTCTTGTCCTGTGTTAAGCGGACCGGTGAGCTTTTTGGAATGGCCCATGTCATTGATGTATTACGCGGCTCAACCGCACGGAAAGTTTTAAGATTCGGTCATGACAACTTATCGACTTACGGCATCGGAAAGGAATTTTCAAAAAAACAATGGATGCTTTTGGCGCGGCAATTTCTTCACAAAAAGCTTCTGATTCAGGATATGGAATATGGAAGTCTGAAGCTCACAGATAAAGCGTGGGATGTTTTTCAAGGGAAAAAAATGGTTCCGGGCCATTTAAAAAAACAAGACAATGTTAAGGAAGTCGAAAAAGAATCTAAGATAAAAACCACACCGGACTACGATAAAGACTTGTTTAATATCCTGCGGGAAAAGAGAAAAAATCTTGCGGATGACGCCGGGGTTCCTCCTTATGTGATTTTTTCAGACAGAACCTTGATTGAACTGGCCGCATATTTTCCTCAATCCTTGGAAAGTCTCCTGGATATTTACGGCGTGGGCATGGTAAAACGCGAAAAATACGGATCGATTTTTCTCAGCCTTATTCAGAAATATTGCAGGAACCGTGAAATTAAGGAACGACCCAAAAACAGTAAGATACAGACAGCAATTTTATCCGGACAAGGCGGCAGGCAAAACCATATTGTCATCGGCGAAGCTTTGGATTCAGGCCGCTCTATTCAGGAAATTATAGGGGAATTCAAGATCAAGCAGGATACGATATTAAATCATTTGTTCAAATATTACCAGGAGGGTCGAAAAATAAAATTCGCCGATGAACTTTTAAAAATATCAACACTTTCGCCGGCTCAAAAACACCTTGTTATGGAAACAATTAAAAAACTCGGTCCGGAATTATTAAAACCCATATTCCAAGCGCTTGACGGGAAAATCAGTTACCAAGAATTAAAGATTTTGAGGCTGTATTATTTGATCAAAAACCGTTAGGACACAGATTTTCAAGGAGTTACACGGATAATATTATATTTTAAAAATCTTGACAATCCGTGTTCATCCGTGTCCAAAAAAGGAGACGATGATGGTTAGCGAAAAAGAATTCAACGATGTGAACTTATCGGCAAAGCAAGAAATCAAAAAGTTACAGCAAAAAAAAGATTCCCCCGTATTATCGTCCCCGGGACTTGATCGTATAGGAATTTCTATTTTTAGAGCGGCGAATCCGTGTTATATTGAATCGCGAAGCGATTGTATAACCTGACATAAATCATCTTCCAAACAAACGCTATACCCTCCTTCTCTTTTTGTGGGTCCCTTGTTTTGAAATATGTATCGAACCGCTGGGATTTATTTGATATCGGAATTACGAGAAACACAATATATGGTAACTCATATTAATAAAATACAATATATCCTAATTCGATGGAATTATATATAATTTATATATAATTTTACTTGACAAAATTAAATGGCAACTTTATGATATAGCCAAAAAATTGAGTATGTTATAGAAGATTATATCAAATGGGAAAAAATTTATTAAAAGAGATTAGAGAATCTCTTATGATGAGCAAGGCCGAGCTCGCCAGAAAGGCCAATATTTCACCGATTACCATTACGCGAATCGAACAGGGTATGCCCTGCAGAATGGAAACAAAACGTAAGATTATTCTGGCATTAGGGTATAAGATTTCAGATAGGAAAAAAGTGTTTGGTGACTGAGAAGATATCCGCCTGCTTTCCCTATAAGAGAGACATAGCCCAGCGAATTAAAAAATAAATAACAATCAATCACGGAACGGCAGGGTCAAATGACCCTGCCGTCGGCGTTTGATTACGGACCCACTATTAATTTCTGCCCGGGATGGATGACAGCTCTGTCGGACAAATTATTCAAGGCTCGTATTTTTTTTACCGTTATCCCATATTTTCGACCGATGTTGTAAAGTGTATCACCGGATCGGACCGTGTAGTACCGTTTTTTCGGGGGTTTTTTAACACTCGACGCCGGTTTCAAAACCCGGGTTTTTTGGGCCTTGACTCGGGCGATGTTCTTCTGCAAATCATTCAGCTCGGTTCCGAGGTGATCCATTCTTAACGTCATGGAAGCTTCCAACCGGTCAAAACCACTCTCGAGTTGTTCCAGGGTTTGGGACTGTTCTGAGGCCAGTGTCAGTTTGTCGTCAATATCTTGAAACCTGACGATTTGTTCTTCAAGCTTTTTTAGCCTGTTTTCAAAGCCTGAAAGTTTTCCCAGGGTTCCTCCCAAACCCAGAATTACCAGGATAATGAAAATTAAAAAAAATATCCCGGCCCATGACAAGGGAATTGCTTCGGGAAGCTTGAAAACACCGGAACCGAATTTTGTCTTTTTTTTCTTATCCCACTGCAAATATTCTCGTTCATCAAAATCATTCTGTTCCGGTTCCGAATGTACTTGACCCGTAGGGTCGGAATCTTTCTGATTCATATTTGTCCTCCAGAACACTGTTTACTATCTTCTTTTGTTATTTTCGAATTTAACCGTATCATATTTTTTCAAAAATTTAAAGAATTACTAAATAATGATTTATATCGTCAGTTCAAATTTTAAAATTGTTTTTTCTGAAAATATATATAAAATAGAATGTACTCAAAACCCATAGGATCCAATATGGTAAATATCAGACAAGGAGCTGTTCAAAAAAAAATGGCCAAGCATAATTTAAGCACCTGGAACTGGGAGACCGGTAAAAAGTTAATCGTGGATACCACAAAGTGGAAGGATATGTTCGACCGGGTAGAAGAACCTTATGCCAGCCCGGACGGAGAACGAGTAGTCGCAGTTGTAAAAACCGGTGATATGGAATTTAGTGTCTGTGAAAATGATACTCCCTGGGAACGCAGGTTTGACAAAATATGGTATTTAAAATTTGGAGCTGATAATCGATTGACGGCATTAGTTTCGGATATGGGCGCGTGGACTGTGGCGGTGGATGGTGCTGCCTGGGAAAACACCTTTGACTTTGTATGGAATACCAAGTTCGGCGCTGACGGTAAAAATATAACGGTAGCTGCACAGAAAGATACAAAATATTTTGCAGTGACGAACAATATACCATGGGAAACAAGATTTTCAGATTTGAGCCATCTCACTGTCAGCCCTGACGGGAAAAGAGTTGCCGGTGTTGTTCCCACTGTCCCGATAAAACAAGGAGATATTTTTCAATTTCAGAAAGGGTGTTATTCCGCAGTAGTGGACGGCACGCCATGGGATTCAACTTTTGTTAACGTTTGGGACCTATCCTTTTCCCATGATGCTGAGCACGTGGCCGCAGTAGTGAGAACCTCCCTTTATGATTACACAATTGCTGTGGACGGAGTTCTTTGGGACACCATATATACCTCCGCCTGGATGCCGAAATTCAGCCCGGCAAACGGTTCTGTTACTGCGCCGGTAAGGATAGCGGGAGAATGGACCCTTGCTCAAGATGGCGAATCCTTTTGGAATCGCTCTTTTGCCCAGCTCTGGCATCATATGTACAGTCCGGACGGAAAAAAAATAGCCGCTATCGTAGCAAGCAAATATGGACGCTGGACCATCGCAGTTGACGGCACACCCTGGTCTCTCACCTTTGGTGATCTTGTTACCGATGCGGTTTTCAGCCCGGACGGAAACCGCATCGCCTGCATCGGAAAACAAGATGGAAGGTGGACCATTGCCGTGGACGGCAGGGCTTGGAGTGAAACATATGACATGGTCTGGCAGCCTGTTTTCAGTCCTGACAGCAGCAAGGTCGCTGCAAAAGCGGAAAAAAACGGGCGTTATACCATTGTGATAGACGGCAAACCTCTTAAAGAATCGTATCAAGCACTGTGGAATCCTGTTTTCAGCCCTGACTCCCAAAAGATTCTAATAAAAGGAATCATGGGCAATTCCCATGGCGGCAAGTATTTTCGACAGGTTTTGCCGGTAACCGATATCACCGGCGATCCCGGATCTCTCTCGAGCTAAAAGGAAAAAAAGAGCGATGCATGATATCTATAATTTTGTCAGCGGCCCATTGGTCTGGATCTCTTTTATCATTTTTTTCGCGGGGTGTTTGTACCGGCTGATCTCAATGGCCGTTTTGGCCGGGAAAAAAGATGTATTTGTATATGAGTATATGAGCTTAAAATACGGGCTTCGGTCAATCCTGCATTGGATCATTCCCTTTGGAACGTTAAAATGGAGAAAAAATCCGTTTTTCACTATGGTCACATTTACATTTCATATTTGTATTGTTTTGGTTCCGATTTTTCTGAGTGCGCACATAATTCTCTGGAAGGAATCGTGGGATATCAGCTGGTGGTATATATCAGACACGGCTGCCGATGTAATGACGATAGTTGTTATAGGTTCATGCGTTTTTTTTCTTGTGAGAAGAATCGTTCTGCCGGAAGTCAAGTACTTAACCTCTATTTCTGATTACGTAATACTTGCTATGGTTTCCGCACCCTTTATCACGGGTTTCTGGACATATCATCAGTGGCCTGGTTTTAGGATTATGGGAATTTTCCATATGATAGCCGGAGAGACACTGCTGGCCGCAATTCCTTTCACCCGTTTGATACATATGGTTTTTTTCCCATTTACAAGGGCCTACATGGGGTCTGAATTCGGCGGCGTCAGGAATGCAAAAGACTGGTAGGAAACCATTTTGTAAAAGGAGAACACAACATGGCTGAACTTGCCGTTAGTAATAAAGATGAAAGAAATAAAGTTGTTGATAAAGGAATTGATAAGGGAATTGAACGGTTAACCCCGGGAAAAATCAAGCAGGTGATCAACAAGGTTTTAACATCGGAAACCGGCGCCCGGCTGAAGGCATATGTTGAAACCTGCGTCCACTGCGGGCTTTGCTCCGAAGCTTGCCACTATTATCTTTCCCATGACAAGGACCCGAAATTTTCTCCTGCGGGGAAGGTTAAACAAACCCTATGGGAAATATTAAAAAAAAAGGGCAACGTTGATCCTGAGTTTATAAGGAATGCCTCCCGGATCGCCTACACGGAATGCAACCTGTGCAAACGCTGTGCTATGTATTGCCCGTTTGGTATAGACATTGCCTACTTAATATCTGTTGTGCGAAGGTTCTGCCATATGCTGGGGGTTACCCCGTTGTATATACAGGACACCGCGCACAGCCATTCAGCCACCTTAAACCAGATGTGGGTAAAGGAAGATGAATGGATTGATAGTCTTTTTTGGCAGGAAGAAGAAGCACAGGATGAACTGCCGTCTTTAAGAATACCCTTAGAAAAGGAAGGATCTGAAATTCTTTATTCCGTGATTGCTCCTGAACCGAAATTTCGTGCACAGCTCATATATCAGGCTGCAGTGATCATGAATGCAGCCGGAGTTGATTTTACAATGCCGGCAACACCCGGATGGGACAACAGCGATCAATGTATGTTTACCGGAGACTACGAAATGATGGGGCGGTTGAAAAAGGCACATTTTGAAATGGCCATGCGGCTCAAGGTCAAACGGATTGTAATGGGAGAGTGCGGCCATGCATTCCGATCCGTATATGATATGGGAAACCGGTGGCTGGCGTGGAAGATGCCGCCAATACCGGTTACACATGCCGTGGAATTCTATTACGAATTGTTAAAACAAGGAAAGATAAAAGTCGCTAAAAAGTATGATAAGCCGGTCACCTTTCAGGATCCCTGCAATATTGTCCGGGGAAGCGGCCTTCATGAAAAGGCACGTTATGTCGTTAATACGATTTGTGAAGAGTTTATCGAGATGCATCCCAATCGGGAACACAATTACTGTTGTTGCGCAGGAGGGGGTGTAGTAAATACCGGTCCTCCATACAAAATGACACGCATTACAGGGAACAGGATCAAGGCAGAGCAGTTATCCGTGACAAAGAGCAAGGGCGCAAAGGTTGTAATCGCTCCCTGCCATAACTGTCATGGCGGAATAGAAGATATTCTTCATCACTACGGCCTTGATATGGAACTGCATTTTCTCGGAGATATTATATACAAAGTCATTGAAAAACCGGAATAATTGGTAAGTTCAGTTGGTTCAGGCGTGGGGTGGTGAAAATCGCCGTGTATACAGATGGAATTTTAATCCGCCACCGAACT
>CAZIIV010000030.1:0-23264 GCA_964539365.1 uncultured Desulfobacteraceae bacterium
ATTTTTAACCGGAAGATATTATGAGGTGATTTCAGGATGATAAAAATTATTATTCCTATAGTAATTGTTTTATTAACCGGCCAGGCCCAGGCCATGCGGTTCAAGATTGCGACTCTATCGCCGGAAGGGTCTGTCTGGATGGAAAAAATGCGGGAAGGCGCTGAAGAACTGGCCCGTAAAACCGACAACCGGGTGATAATTAAATACTACCCGGGCGGAGTAATGGGAGATGATAAGGCGGTTCTACGAAAAATCCGCATTGGCCAGCTCCATGGGGGCGCGGTTGTGGGCGGAAGTCTGTCCAATTTTTATCCCGACAGTCAGATTTACAGCCTGCCACTTATGTTCAGATCCTTTGAAGAGGTGGATTATGTTCGTAAGCATCTGGACCCGACAATTGCCCAGGGGCTTGAAAAAGGAGGATTTGTAATCTTTGGGATCGCTGAAGGCGGCTTTGCCTACGTGATGTCCACCGTGCCCATAAGAACCGTTGAAGAGATGCGCCGGCAGAAAGTCTGGATTCCGGACAATGATCCCATGATCCTTGAAGCGGTCAAGGCCTTTGACATCACTCCTTTTCCCTTGTCCATCGCCGATGTGAGGGCCGGCCTGCAAACCGGGCTGATCAATACCGTCACCACCCCGCCCATCGGAGCGGTAGCCCTGCAATGGCATACCCAGATTAACTACCTGATGTACGAACCGTTTCTGTATATTTACGGGGTGTTGGCTGTAGACCGCAAGGCATTTGCAAAAATATCTGCTCATGATCAACAGATGTTTCGAGAAATAATGGGCCATGTTTTCCGCGAACTGGACTCACTGAACCGCAATGACAACGTTAAGGCTCTGGAGGCCTTACGCAACCAGGGGGTTGAATTTATCAAGCCTTCCGACGAAGCCCTGAAAAAATGGTATACTGATGCCCGTGAAGTTCCCAAGCGGCTGATTAACGCCGGCAAATTATCCCGGAATATGGTCAACACTCTGGAGAACCTTCTTAAAAACTATCGTTCAAAGCAACCCCATATCCATGAATAACCATCAACATATATCTTTTACAAAACAGACTCAGAAGATCCTACAACGGCTGGAAGACTCGGTTCTGGTTGGATTGCTCCTGCTGATGATCGGCATGGCCGTAACACAAATTTTTCTTAGAAATCTGTTCGGAGCCGGTATTGTCTGGAGTGATGTCATGGTTCGCATTCTGGTGCTGTGGGTCGGGCTTATCGGGGCTATGGTGGCAAGCCGGCGGGACAATCACATTGCCATTGACCTGCTTGATTGTTATCTGCCGGAGCGCGCCAAGGTTTATACTGACTTTGTGGTAAGACTGTTTACCGCTTTAATTAGTATGATTGTGGCCTATTACAGTTTGTTGTTTGTGCAGATGGAGTTTGCCGACGGGGGCATAGCGTTTGCAGGGGTGCCGACTTGGCTATGCGAGGCCATCATTCCTTTTGCCTTTGCGGTGATAGCGCTTCGCTATTTCTTATTATCATTTGTGAATTTAAAAAAAATCGTTAAATCCCGATCGTGATTCCATACGTTTTAGCCCTGATACTGATTTTCCTGGCGCTCCTGGGAACGCCGCTTTTTGCGATTATTTTGGCTGTTGCGATGCTCGGTTTTCATTATCTGGATGTTAACCTGTCGGTAATTGCCATTGAAATTTATCGAATCGCCGACACGCCGATTTTACTGGCGTTGCCGCTGTTTACCTTTGCCGGCTACATTCTTGGGGAAAGCCGGACGTCTCACCGCCTGGTCCGGTTTACCCAGGCTTTTCTGGGCTGGATGCCGGGCGGTCTGGCCATTGTGGCCTTTGTGGCATGTGCGTTCTTCACTGCTTTTACCGGAGCTTCAGGGGTAACCATCGTTGCGCTTGGTGCCCTCCTTTATCCGGCGTTAACCCGGGCCGGATACCGGGAAAAATTCAGTATGGGTCTTGTAACATCTTCAGGCAGTCTGGGGCTGCTCCTGCCGCCCTCGCTTCCGCTTATTCTTTACGGCATCATCGCCCAGCAAATGAGCATCGGCGAAAATGTTTCCATCAACGATCTGTTTTTGGCGGGAATTCTTCCCGCTTTTCTTATGATACTGCTGCTGTCGTTCTGGAGCTTATGGGAAAACCGTCGGAATCCCATTCCTTATAAGTCCTTCTCTGTCAGTGAAGCGGTTGCCGCCCTGAGGGAGTCCATTTGGGAAATACCGTTGCCGTTTTTTGTGCTGGGAGGCATTTATGGAGGATTTTTTGCCGTTTCAGAAGCCGCAGCGGCTACAGCCATGTATGTATTGGTGGTTGAGGTGTTTATTTACAAAGAGATTAAACCGGGCCAACTTCCGGCCATAATTCGGGAATCCATGGTAATGGTGGGCGGGATTTTGCTTATTCTGGGCGTGGCGCTGGCATCGACAAATTTTTTAATAGACGCGGAAGTACCCATGCACCTGTTCAACCTGATCCAAGCCCGCGTAACCAGTAAACTCGTCTTTTTGATTCTTTTGAACCTCCTGCTGCTGATGCTCGGGGCTATCCTGGATATCTTTTCAGCCCTGGTTATTATGATTCCCATCATACTTCCCGTGGCGGTCAATTATGGCATTGACCCGGTTCATCTGGGTATCATTTTCCTGGCCAATATGCAAATCGGCTACTTCACGCCGCCGGTGGGTATGAACCTGTTTATCGCCAGCTACCGTTTTAAAAAACCGGTCACAGAACTTTATCTGGCCGCCATACCTTTTATGATCGTGCTGTTTGCGGCGGTTCTTGTCATTACCTACTGGCCGGCATTGAGCCTGGTTTTTCTGTATAGATAACAGTTTCAGTTTCCGTGAAACCACCTCTAAGGTACAACCGGCCAATTCTTTTGATGGCTTTTTTGTTTTGACACACAAACCGTCTTTCTTTATTATCCGTTCTATTTTATTATCTATGACTTTTGAATTTTTACCATTTTTAAATCACCATGAAATTTACCATTTTTAAAAGACTAACTTTCGGATATCTAAGCATCATGATGCTGGTGTTGTTTCTGGTTATCTTTGTGACCATTAAGCTCAATCAGTTAACGCAATTGACCCGCACCGCTTCATCCGTTGACGCCCAGACCGTCCGTCTGACCGAACGTCTTTCAAACAATATGTTTTCCATGGTTGGCTTTGAAAAAAAATATCTTATCTCCAGGGATAATGATTTTTACCGCCATTTTCTCCGGATCAAAAATGATTTTAACACGGATTTGCAACAACTGGGTCTGCTGATGGCCGGTTCTGAAAAAAACAAAAAGTTTTCAGAAACGCGTGGGCTTTGCGATAAATATTTTTCCATCTTCACTTTAGAAATTGAAAACATTAAAAAAGGCCGTAGGTATCCCTATGGGAAGTATCAGACGCAAAAAGAAAATATTGTAGAAGAGATTAATAAGAATTTTAAGGAGATCAACTGGACGGCAAGATCCGACAGAGATGAGAAAATACGAATTTCCAGCCAAATCAGTTACAATGTTTTAATAACCACATCCATTGCTGCAGGGCTTTCCATTTTTTTCGGAATTTTGATTTCATTTTTTAACACCCGGATCATCAACCGCTCCATACTTCTGCTACAAGAAAAAACAAAGGATATCGCCGAGGGCAAATTTGAAAAGATATCCGGCATCGGCTCACCTCCGGAAATAAAGGAATTAGCGAATGATTTCAATATAATGTGTGACAGGCTCAGGGAGCTTGATGAATTGAAGGAAGATTTTATCAGCCACGTGTCCCATGAACTTCGTACGCCGTTAACGGCCATTCGGGAAGCTTCGGGATTATTGATCGAGGGGGCATTTGCCGACAAACCCAAAAGCAGTCAGGAGCTTTTGACAATTGTCAAGGATGAATGCGAACGATTAATTGTTTCGGTCAATAGAATTCTTGATCTTTCCCGCATGGAAGCTAAAATGATGGATTACCATTTCAATCGAGTCAGTTTGATCGATTGTATACGCAACTGCCTTTTAAAACTGGCGCCCATCGCAAAGCGAAAAAACATTATTCTTAAATTAAGACGACAGAAGCATCTTCCGAATATCCGGATAGATACTGAACGGATCGGCCAGTTGCTTGACAATTTAATCGGCAATGCTTTAAAGTTTACCGATGAAGGCGGATCTGTTATTATTAAAGTTTTGTTAAAAAATCAGGGTCGCAAAATGATCGAGGTTTCGATTTCGGATACAGGTTGCGGAATCCACAAAGAAAATATAGAAAAAATATTTGATAAATTCAAAAGGATAGAATGTGGACAGGAGACAACCAGGGGTACGGGTCTCGGCCTCTCCATTGCCAAACATGTGATTACCGCTCACGGAGGAAAGATATGGGTAGAAAGCACTTTCGGCAAAGGCAGCACGTTTTTCTTTACATTACCTGCTGGTTAAGTGTTTGGCTTGTTGCCGCCGGATGTACCCGTTTGCATAATATTAGTAAAGAGGAACAGCATATTAGTGAAGAGGAACAGCTTGTGGTAAAGGCAAAATCCTTTTTTGACAACAGCGATTTTACAACGTCCATAAGCCTTTGGCGGGAAATATTAGAGCGTTATCCGCATACACAGGGTGACCAAGCGCTTTATGCCATGGGATTGTCATACGCTTTTCCGGAATACCCGGATGCGAATTATGAAACGTCCCTGAACCTTTTTAAGATGCTTATCAGGAAATATCCGGAATCCGGCTACATAACCCGGGCAAAAATCTTGATATCCGTTTTGGAACGTACCCTTGAAAAGGAAAAAGAGGTCGAGGAAAAAAACAGAAAAACCGAATTGCTGGAAGAAAAACTTAAAACGGAACATAAAAAGATAGGAGAGTTATTAAATCAGATAAAAAGGTTAAAAGAGATCGACCTGGGTATCGAAGAAAAAAAAAGAAAGTCTCTACCCGAAAACGGAAAATAAGATTATGAGCGAACGGAAAGAAAATATACTGGTTGTTGATGATGACCCGAATATACTTCAGGTACTTCGGATGCGGCTTGCATCCGCCGGATATTCTGTTACAGCGGCCACCGGCGTTGAAGAGGCCCTGAAACTGTCTGAAAAAAAGCCGTTTGATCTGGCCCTGATCGATCTGAAACTTAACGGTCATGACGGCATCCAGCTTATGGAAAATATCCATCAACGGAATCCGCATATTCCGGTTATTATTCTCACCGCTTACGGGACCATAAAAAGCGCCGTCAATGCCATGAAAAAGGGCGCGTACAGCTATGTAACCAAACCCTTTGACGGACATGAACTCCTGTTGCAAATAAACAATTGTCTTGAAAAAAGCAGACTTACAAAAGAAGTGAAGCGGTTGCGGAACTTGGTCAGCAAAACCTACGGGTTCGATAATATTATCGGCAAAAGCGACAAAATACAAAAAGTTCTCGCTCAGGTCGCACAGGCCGCTACAACCGATTCCAATGTGTATATCGAAGGAGAAAGCGGTACCGGCAAAGAGTTGATCGCAAAAAGCCTGCATGTTGCAAGTGATAGAAAAGACGGACCGTTTGTTGCTCTTAACTGTGCCGCCATACCGGAAAATCTCATGGAGAGCGAACTGTTCGGTTATGAGAAGGGCGCTTTTACCGGAGCGGACACAAGTAAAAAAGGGCTTTTTGTTCAAGCCGATTCCGGAACTTTCTTTTTGGACGAAATATCCGAGATGCACCCCTCCATGCAGGTTAAGATGTTGAGGGCTTTAGAGGAAAAGGAATTTTACCCGCTGGGAGGAACACAGACCATAAAAGTGGACGCCAGAATCATTGCGGCGTCAAATAAAAATCTTGAGCAGGAGATAGAAAAGGGCAGGTTCAGGGAGGATCTTTTTTATCGCATTCATGTCATCCCCATAAAATTACCCTCGCTGAATGAAAGAAAAGAAGACATCCCAATTCTTTCCAGATTCTTTTTAGAAAAATTTACCAGGGAAATGGCTAAAGAGATTGAAGAATTTTCGACAGAGGCCATGCAGAAACTGATTTCTTATTCCTGGCCCGGCAATATAAGGGAGCTTGAAAATACCATAGAGTGTGCAGTGGCCATGTCAAAACAGAATATTATTACGGAAGATCTGATTCTTCAGGCCCATAACATCGATTCCGAAGGTTTAAAATCCTTTAGACATGCCAAAGAGAATTTTGAAAAAAACTACCTCATTCAGCTTTTTGAACTGAGCCGTGGCAATGTAAGCAAGGCGGCCGAACTGGCTGGGAAATACCGGGCGGATATTTATGAACTCATAAAAAAATATAATATTAAACTTACCGAATTTAGAGATAAATAGGGTATAGGGTAGAGGGGGTGCATTACCAGTTTGTTAATTGCTATCCAGGACTTTTTGGTTTCAGGTGTCAGGGGATATGTAGGTTTCAGGTGTCAGTGTTCAGGTTTCAGGAAACATTTTCAGTAGTTATGGGCCTGCCCCGTAGCTTCGGAAAATGGTATGGGGCCTGCCCCGTAGCTTCGGAAAATGGTATGGGGCCGGCCCTGAATGGTCTCAGCGGCTTCGCCCCTGGCGAGATTCACGTCTTCAATTTTGTTACGGATATGCTGATCATCATTTTTCTCGGCGAGTTGGGCAGGAGCGCTGTTTGAGGAGTCATAAAATTTCTATTAGTCACCTCGTTTCCCCCTTAATCCTGACACCTTAACCCTGACACCTGAAACCCGACACCTGACACCTGAAACCTGATTGCAAGGCTTTCGCTCAAAAAATGAATAAGTTAATGGGAGAAAAGCATTCTAACAAATCGGTAATGCTCCCGGTAGAGGGTTTAGCCGGATTGCTATCAGGTTTGGCATTTCATCCGCAATTTTGCTTATTTTCGTGCTGGTTTCAAGCTTGATCGGTATTGTAATATTTAAGGAAAAAAACATGCCCAAATCCTCATGAACTTTATGGTTACCATAACCGATATGCGTGCACTTTAGGAAGTCCCACAGACAAGATTTTGGCGACCACCGCTGCAATATCATACGGAACAAATCTTACTTCAATGGAATCCTCCGATGTATTCCAAATTACGTATTTTGCATTGTTATCGCCGTCTCTGGGTTGTCCCACACTGCCTACATTGATAATATATTTTCTGTCGTTATCCAAATGTGTTACAATTCCTTCCTTCAGAGGAATACACTGGGATACCTTGCCGTCAAATCCGATGAGTTTCAGTTCATGGGTATGTCCCACAAAACATAGTCTTTCTTTCATTTCTTTAAATGTTTGATTGAGGTTGTCGTTGGAAACCTGAAATAAATAAATATCCGTGGAATCCGGGGGAAACCCGTGAACAAATCGGCTTTGGCAAACCACCAAGGATGATTTCATCCCGTTTATATAATTGATGGATTCCTCGGACAGCATGGTTATCGTTTTTTGCAATGATATCCGGGCTGAGGGATTAAACCAGTTCAAATGCGCGCGATCCGACACTGCCCGCTCATGATTTCCCATCACACACGGAATCTTGCGTTTTCGAACCTGTCGAATTACTTGCTCGGGCTCGGGTCCGTAGCCCACATTGTCCCCAAGACAAACAACGGCATCAATGCCCGAAGCGTCGATATCGTTCAAGACTTGTCCAAACGCATCCAAATTACCATGAATATCGGAAATAATTGCAACTCTCATATGCTATGGATCCGTTGCCGGTTACGGGTATCAATTTAAGACGGTCCAATAAGATTCTGATGGTTATAGACGGTGTTGGCTGACCCCATAGTCAGGGAATTCGTTCAGCTTTAAGGGTATTGGTACGGCCGCTTTGGCCATGGGGAGGCGTACCGGCAATGATTACAATCGTGTCCCCTTTTCCTGCGAGGCCGCAACGGTGTACCTCATTAAGCGCAACAGCAACGATATCATCCGTTTCTTTTATGATTCTGGCTAATGTGCTCTCCACACCCCAGGTCAGGGCCAGTTGTCTCTGGACTTTGGACGATGCGGCCAAGGCCAGCACGGGCTGGTGAGGCCGGTGGCACACTACCCGGCCGGCGGTCATACCGGAGGCGGTGTAGGCCACAATGGCTTTGGCGGATACCGTGTTGGCCACCAAATTGCCGGCATACGCAACGGCCGGCTCAATTTCCCGGGGCGGACTAAACGGCAAAGCACCGGACAACTTTCCGCCAAACCAGGCGGTTTCGGTGGAAACGGCAAGTGTTGACATGATGGCCACGGTTTCAACAGGATATCGGCCGATGGCCGTTTCAGCGGACAGCATCAGGGCGTCTGTTCCGTCTAAAATAGCATTGGTTACATCCGTAGCCTCGGCCCGAGTGGGTTTACGCATGTCAATCATGGACTCCAGCATTTGGGTGGCCGTGATTACCGGAATGGCAGCGCTGCGACAAATATCAATGATGCGTTTTTGAGCAATGGGTACTTCTTGCAAACTCATCTCCAAAGCCAGATCCCCCCGAGCTACCATAACGCTGTTGGCTTCCCGAATAATTGCCTCAATATCATCGAAGGCATTCTGTCGTTCAATTTTGGCGATGACAGAAATGTCTGTTCCTTTTCGGGACAAATAGTCTTTTAACTGACGCACATCATCGGCACATTGAACAAAAGACAACGCCAGAAAATCAATATCTTGGGAAACGGCGAAGTCAATATCACCATAATCCTTCCGGCTGATTGACGGCAGGCTGACCCTCAGCCCCGGAAGATTAATGCCCCGGTGGCTGGACAGCTTATCTCCCTGAAGTACGCGGCACCATACGTCACCGTTGATTTCAGTTTTTTCCACTTCAAGCTCGATGTTTCCGTCATCGAGTAAAATCAGGCTGCCGATATTTACATCTTTGGCCATGTCGGGATAACTTACGGAAATAAAACCATTAATTCCCGATGATATTTTAGCCGTCAAACAAATTTTTTGATCGGTTTTTAAGTCAACGCTATTTCCCTGAATTTCTCCGACGCGAACGCGAGGACCGCGCAAATCGCCGATAATGGGAACAGGAACTCCCGTTTCTCGGCTTATTTTCCGAATCCGTTCGATCAAAGGATTCAGATAATCGTGAGTGCTATGAGAAAAGTTAATACGGACCCCGTCTAATCCGGCCAGTATCATCTTGCGGAGCGTGTCTTCATTGTCGCAGGCAGGACCTAATGTGGCTATAATCTTGGTTCTTTTAGATGGACGTTTTGTATAGGTTTTGATTGCCATATCTACCTAATCGAGCTTGTTGATTGTATAGCCGGATCTTTTCAAATGATCGATAATTCCGTCTATACCAACCAGGTGTCCTACACCCACCAAGATGAATTCATTTTGGGGGGTTTGGAGATAGCGTTTAATTTTTAACAGCCATTCACGGTTTCTTTCGGCAATTAAGGTTGAGTAAAGATTCGAATAATCCGTTTTCATGGGTGCAATATAAAGCTGATACAGTTTGTCCTCATCGCCTTGCCTCCAAGCTGCAATAAGCTCATTGAGTATTTGTCTCGTTTTCTTTAAGTCTTTAATTGAGTGTTCAATGAAATCATCCTCGTTACCCTCGCCCATGGATACAACAAATTCGATTTGTTTGGTAACGCTTTCCAACCCTTCAATCTTTTTTCCTTCCGTTGTTGCCATATGGTGGAAGTAATGGTCAACACCCGTTTGATTGATACCCAGCTTCTGCAACTCCAAGCCAAGCAACGTTAAAACAACCATGGAAGGTTTTAATTTGTTCAATGAAAGGACTGGAATTCCCGAATCTTCACAATATTTTCTCAAAAAATCGTAAGTCCGGGGCGATAACACGTTGTCAAGACTCAACCCATCGGTATAAAAGCCTTTTTTGATTATCATCTCTTGGGTTTTCGGACGGTTCAACTCTTCAAGTTGCGTTTCGAAAACAATGATATCACAATCTTCATAGGCTTTAACAAATTCTTCCGGCAGAGGATAATCAGATTTTCGCAGTATATGACAAGTCCCTCCTATATATGTTACGGAGTTATGCAGTTGAACCTTCCATAAAGACGTGTCCGCAGCAGCCTGCAAACATAGGATCAGATTAAGTATAATTGCCACCGGTAAATTTTTCATGCTTCTCCTTTGATGTTTTGGCAACGACAGGGCTATGCCATGACATTGCCGTAAAACTCTGAATTATGAATTCATCTGAAATACATCTAACCCGTGACAGCTATTCTTGTGAGAATGCGCCAGATTTTGTCAATCCATTGGAAATGCTCCGGTTTCATGAGGCAAGACCGGAGGCAGGTGACGGCAGGCTCATCAAAGCTGACACCACTCCAGTGAGGCCGGGCCAACTCCGCGGGAAGATCTACCAGCGCCAGATGCAAATGGGCTTTGGCAGCCTGCTCAAAACAAGCTCTGGAACGTTCAGAGATTGTACTGCTTTTAGATGCTCGGGGGGCCCAGACAATAATGTCCAGTTCGGGAGGAAACAGGGTTAAGAACCGGCCGTCTTCCTTTAGTCTTTGAAACAGGGTGCATGCCGCATCCCGGCACCGGGCCAGGCCCTGGGCGAATTCTCCGGATTTTACCAGGGGCATAAGTCTCAGAGTGGCCCACAGCCCCACTGCCGAGGCACCGGGCCGGGAACACTCCAGACTTATCTCTCCCAGGTGCAGTTCATCTGAGCTGAAATAGGTATAGGGCGATTCATGCTTGTAGATGGTACCGACGGCGGGGTCCCGAAACAATACACAGCCACATCCATAGGGCTGTAATCCGTGCTTGTGGGGATCCACAACCATAGAATCCACCTTGTTCAAACAATCGAAAGAGGCTTGGGCGTTGGAATCAAGATTGTCAACCAGTGCGAAATAGCCGCCATAGGCAGCATCCACGTGTACTCGAAATCCATACTGTTGTTGGAGATCAAGGACTTCATGAAGCGGATCGACTGCGCCGCATCCGGTGGTTCCCAGGGTTGCCACCACAGTGCCGATGTCTTCCTGACGGAGAAATTTTTCCAATGCGTTAAGGTCTATCCTGGCATGGGGGTCAGCGGGAACGGATGCGAAATCGAGTTGCAGAACATCAGAAATACGACGGTGCGTATAGTGTGCTTGGCTGGATGCAACAATTTTCCGGCCCGGATGGAGTCGGCCGGCAACCCAAAGCGCCTCCAGATTTGCCATGGTTCCCCCTCCGCAAAGATGCCCGAGATGGTCTTTCCAGCCATACATTTGGGCAATTTGAGCAACGGCCTCCTTTTCCATCGCAGAACTGGCACGTCCCCCGTCCAACGCATGATTGTTCGGGTTAATCCACATGGCCAGAGCGTACGCCAAGCGTGCAACCGGATGCGGTGGTTTAAGCATCTGACCGGCATACAGGGGATGCGGATACGGGTAGTTGTTTCGCATGCGCTCTGCGACTTCTCCTAATACCCGCTGCATGTTTTCCAAATCAACTTTAGGAGTAAATTCAGGTAAATTACGGAATCCTTCATCCAGATGTTTCAAAGATTCGTATAGCAATTCAATGCTCTCGAGTTCTAAGGTCATGGTAAGATCCTTGGATTTTATATGTCACTGCGGGGCACAAAGGTTTATACCGGCCATGGCCCTGCCACGAAACGGTGTTATTTGGTGTCCATCCAGAAATGGTAGATTTTGGTTTCCGGCAAGGCCCGAGTGAGTTTTCAACCGCAGGCATAGCGCGCTATTTCGAGGATTGAAAACGAGCGAGAACGCCGCCGGGGGCCGAAAGATGCCGTTTATGGATGGACATTAATATTTATGACACAACTATCGTAAAAAGTCCAGACTCATACTGACGGACATCAGGAAAAAACGCATTTGAATCCCAATACAGGGTGGAACGCTCCACCACGGCATGTATCTCTTACCGGATCCGCTTAAGAAAAGAGATTGAGATATTTACTGGTTTTTATTATCGTATCAAGAATATGGCATCGCCGACCTTGGAAAGCTCTCTTTGGGGAGTACAGATTTCAGACATTAGGCGCTTAATTGTGGGTTTTGTATATTTTGTAGCAAAAAATTGCTTAGACAATTAAGTGTGAAGTGCCTAAAGTGATCTAAAGTGCCTAAAATTAAGGAATACTGCCAATTTGTATAAAAGTCGGAGCAAGGCGACTCCTTAACCCTGGCCCAGACCGATCACCAATACGCTATATTCAAAAAGGCAGGTTTGCAATAATGTATAACCGATATCAATATACATGGACGAGTCGCACCAGGGCGGGCTTTAGTTCACTTCAAACTTTAGCTCACTTGTAACTTTTCCGGCTTGTCCGGGTTGTGTGTTACGATACATATATCGATAGTTAGTAATAGGTTCAAAAATGAAGCCGATAATCGACCTTCCACATGAGATGATCAACGATTTCCAACGCAAATGGGATGTATTCTGCAGTGCCGCAAAGCACGCTAATGTTTCTTTGTGGGATGATTCCGAGTTTATTAAGGTTTCAAAACGGGTTTTTGCTTTCAGCAATTTTATTTCCGGAAACTGCACCCATAATCCGGCCATGCTGGCCGACCTTGTTCAAAGCGGTGAACTTTATGGACAAATCCCGCCAGATCATTTCAATCATAAGCTGAAAAAGTCTTTGTCAGAGCTGTATGAATCGGAACAAGAGGACAGATTATTGTCTGTTCTTCGCAAGTTTCGATTGCGTGAAATGATTCGGATTGCCTGGCGTGACCTTGCAGCCTGGGCCGACCTTTCCCAAACCATGGCAGATCTTTCTGCCCTGGCCGATGCGTGTATCCATCAGGCGCTTTTGCTTCTTTATGAATGGGCGTGCCGGAAATATGGCATTCCCGAAGGATATGACGGTTCACCGCAGAACCTTGTTGTTTTAGGGATGGGGAAACTCGGCGGCGGGGAGTTAAACTTTTCCTCTGACGTGGATCTGATTTTTGCTTATCCTGCAGTTGGCACAACCCGTGGCGTATCGGAACCGATTCGGAATGAAGAATTTTTTATGCGCCTTTGTCGGAGTTTGATAAAAACAATCGGTTCCTGTACTTCAGACGGTTTGGTATTCCGGGTGGACATGAATCTTCGACCTTATGGTGAAAGCGGTCCTCTGGTAATGAGTTTCGATGCCATGGAGGCATATTATCAGGAACAGGGGCGGGAATGGGAACGATACGCCTGGATCAAAGCCAGGGTGGTCGCGGGTGATAAAAGAGCCGGCGCTCAACTTCTGGAGAGACTTAAACCCTTTGTATATCGCAGATACCTGGACTTTGGCGCCTTTGAGTCTTTGAGAAATATGAAGCAGAAGATTTCTCTTGAAGTCAAACGAAAACACATGTCACACAATATCAAGCTCGGTCCCGGAGGAATCCGTGAGATTGAATTCTTCAGCCAGATATTTCAGCTTATACGGGGAGGCGTTTCTCCTGTGCTTCAAGAACAGAGCACTCGAAAGGTATTGAGGATCCTTGCCCGTGAAGACTATATTCCTCAGCAAGCATGTGGCGAACTTGCCTGCGCATATGAATTTTTGCGTAACACGGAGCATCGCTTACAGGAATTTTCAGATCAGCAACTCCATGAGATTCCCAAAGATCCGGCTGCAAGCGTTCGTCTCGCCGCATCCATGGGATTTGCCGATTCGGCGTCGTTTGTCCGTTGTCTTGAAGAGCACAGGAGAATTGTACATGATCATTTTAATCAATTGCTGGGAGCCGGAGATTCAAAGCGTGTAGATGACCAGGGAGAAAAAATTGAAAGCGGGTTGCAAGCGGTGTGGCAGGATACAATAGAAAATGAGCAGGGCCGGAAGGTGCTGGCTGAAGCGGGTTTTGAAAATCCGGATCGTGTGAGGAGCCTTTTAGATAATCTTCGGAAGGATCCGGAAACGCGCTTACTTAGCCGCCAGGGTCAAGATCGCCTGGATAAACTCATGCCGATTATGCTGAACATCATCGGCCGGTTTGAACACCCCCTGGTGGTTGTGAGTCGAATTATAGACCTGATCAAGACCATCGAACGAAGAACCAACTATCTGGCGCTTCTGTTGGAAAATCGAGTCGCTATTGTCCACCTGGTCAAGCTGGCTGCTGCCAGCCCATGGGTGGTCTCATTTCTGGCGCGCCATCCCGTCCTCCTGGATGAACTTTTAGATCCCCGGACCCTTTATCTGCCTCCGGAAAAATCGGATCTTGAGAAAGAAATCCGCAAAAAAATCGATTTAATATCCTCTGTGGACCTTGAGGCTAAGATTCAAGAATTATGTATTTTTAAACAGGCGAACATATTGCGTGTGGCCGCAGCAGATCTCATGGGCGCGGTTCCGCTGATGAGGACCAGTGATCATCTTTCCGAAATTGCAGAGACGGTTTTAAATATGGTTGTGGACCTGTCGTGGGAGCATCTTGCTGAAAGACACGGAACTCCCAGCTGTCAACTGGATGGTGAAAGGATTGGGAAAGGATTTACGGTCATTGCCTATGGGAAACTTGGGGGATTTGAGCTCGGGTATGGCTCAGACATTGATCTGGTTTTTCTTCACGCCGGAACGCAAGGGCAGACCTGTGGGGGAAAGTACCCTATAGATAACGCCCAGTTTTTTGCCCGACTGGGACAGAGAGTTGTCCATATTTTGACCGCACATACGCCTTCCGGCGTCCTGTACCAGCCGGATATGCGGTTGCGGCCCAGCGGCAGTTCCGGCATTCTGGTCAGCCATATCCAGGGGTTTAAAGAATATCAAATGGACAAAGCCTGGACGTGGGAGCATCAGGCCATTATCAAGGCAAGACCCATCAGCGGTGATATCCGGATGGCCAAGCGCTTTGAACAGATACGTAAGCAGGTGCTTACCCGGCCCAGAATCATGAGCAAGCTTCAAAAAGAGGTTGTGGATATGCGCGACCGGATGCGTAAAGAACTCTCGAGCCATAAACCGGAATATTTCGATCTAAAACAGGATACGGGCGGAATTGTTGATATTGAATTTCTGGTTCAGTATCTGGTGCTTTTAAAATCCAGTGAATATAACGAGCTGACCCGGTGGACCGACACGGTTCGTCTTCTCGAAACCTTGAACCAGACCGGTATCATTGAAGCTCATGTCGCCCACTTTCTCAAAGTCGCCTATCTGACCTATCGGGCGGCGGTTCACCAACTCAGCCTCCAGGAAAAACCTGCCAAAGTTCCTGAGATTAAATTTTGCAACTTACGGAAAAAAGTCGAGAAAATCTGGGATGATTTTATACCACATACCAAAGCGTAATTATTTAATTGAACTCAACATCCTCGATATCCGGCAATTCGTTTTCAAGAAATACAGTAAATAAGGTAACTATAGCGACACACAGACAAAAAATAACCGGTATCAGAGCAATGATCAGTAATGTTTTAAACATGATTGATCACCAACCTATGAGTAAAAATAATTCTTGCTCAAGCCCCCTTCAAAAACAAGTTCTTATCAATTCAGTTTTTCAGTCTTTTTTCTCAGACGAGAATCTAGAAAGAGAAATTAAAAACAGGAAAGAACTTAAGGGGTTCTCCGCGCCAGTTGAAATTGAGCACGCCGATTTGGAGACCATTAAGAATTTCCGTATAGTTGACCGCACCGATGGCCAGACCGCTGAACTTTTTCGTATGATTGACGGCAGCCACCTGCATCCCACGGAATGAATTTCCGTAATTATAGACCCCTGTCTGGAGACCGGCGCCGGAGCCATAGACCACGTTTGCCAAGCTGGTTTGCCAGCCCTTGAAATCGCCGCCCACAATATTTGCCATGCCAATCTGGAGACCGGTCATGTTGCCTTTGGCATGGTTGCCGAGACCGATGTCAAGACCCGTCATGTCTTGGTTAACACCATAGATCAGGTTTAAACGGAACCCCTTGATGGAGGTGTCAGCATCAAAGATCTGGACAGGGTCAAACAGTGAAAAGTTCACGGCTTTGGTATCACCGGCCAACACCGGACTGTGAAAACAGAAGATGATTAAAGCGATAGCCGTTAAACCAATATACCATTTCTTCATGACTTTTTCCTCCTTTGCTCATATGAAGGCAAGTGTTTTTGTATTATTCCTTTAACGGAACTAACGGAAATGATTTTGTACTCCGGCTTTTCGATTCACTTTTACGACACAACACTCACCGGGACACCCTCGTATGGTGTTCTTCTCCTGGATTTAAGCTCTCGGGGGTCCCGCATGGTCTTTAAAATTTCAATGCTGCCTTTTAATCCCCTGTTAAGCCGGCACATGTCAATGGCCATACCGGCAACCTGAGCCACCGCCTGAATGAAATTCACATCCTCCAAAGTGAATTCCCAAGGTTCGGCCGTGTAAACTCTCAGAGCACCAATCACATTACCCAGACTCGTGATCGGAACAGACAGTATTGAGGCGATTCCCTCTTTTTTCGCCGCTTCAGGGTACTGAAGCCTGGGATCGTCACTGACATCATAAACCGCAACAGGTCCATCTTCCAGGGACGAAGCAATGGAGCGTAAAGCGCTCAAAGGACCTTTATTCAGATATTCATCACTCAGACCGAATGCGGCGGCCAGTGACAGTTCATTGGTTTTTCGGTTAACCATAAACATTGCACACCCCTTGACATCCAAAGCTCTTTTGACACTCTCCACCGTGACCAGAATAATCTCTTCCACATCCCTGGTCGAAGAGATGGCATCGGTAACCTTAAGCAGTGTTTCATAATTCAATATTTGTTTTTTCATGTTTCCCTCCTTTTGTGTAGAATGTTTATTTTTCAAGTTATAGAAAACTATTTTATTGTTCCTATATCTAAAAGGAACGATCGCGTCGGGAAACAGTATCTTAAGACATGGTATTAGGGGATCAGGTTCTTCACGACATTTTGTTAAAAGAACTGCGTAAACATGGTAACCCTCCTGTCTGTTTAGGGCTCTCGGTTTAAAAATCATCGGTTTAAAAATCAGTTGTGTAAATATAAAGCAATAATTATGCCAATTGAGATTGGGTGCCGGTTGCCCGTTACAGGTTGCCAGTTGCCGGATAAAACAGGGTAGAATTGAAGTTCGAGTTTAAAATTTTTGTTGTTATCCAACTGTTAAGCTGTTTAAAAACTGAACAGCAGGGCTGTTTAAATTTTGAATAGTCGGTCTCAATATATGAACATGAATTAAACAGGTATTGAAAAACAATGGTGTTTAGGAGTTTCGGAAACGGCAATATGATATTATGGACACCCTAATGCTGGCTCAGTGGACAACCTGGGGAATAGTAATCATGGATACTTTAAAAGAAACAGACAAAAAGAAAAAGCTATTTTTACAAGCCATTAGTTTTTTGATATGTTAAAATAAATTCAAATTAAACCGGGAATGTTAGTCAAAAGAATAAAGAATTTACATGAAGTGGGATATTATCTGACATGCACAAACCCAATTTTCTATTCATCGGTGCACAAAAGTCGGCCACTACCAGCATTAGCGTGATGCTTTCTAACCATCCCGACGTTGTGGTTGTCAAAGGGAAAGAGCCGCATTTTTTTTCGGAAAACCGTCAATATGCCCGCGGTTGGGAATGGTATATGTCCCTTTTTTCACACTATAAGGGAGAAAGGGCTATCGTGGATGCGTCCACGTCATACTCACGCGCACGGGCTTTTCCCAATACAATATCGCGTATTATTAAGCATGTTCCGGACGCAAAAATCCTTTACTCAGTCCGTCATCCCCTTGATCGAATGGAATCGGCCTACATTGAGTGGATGACCACGCCGGGTTTTCAGTCCATTGAAAACTCCATCAATAAGATGGTTCGAAGCGAGCCAAACATCATCGAGTCAAGCCGGTACTGGAAAAATATCAGTATTTACAGAAAGTATTTTTCGGACCATCACATCAAAATCATATGGTTTGATGAGTATGTTGCTGATCCGGATGCAGTGCTGGCAGATATTTTCAAGTTTATGGGTGTAGATCCTTCCATTAAGATTCGGTATTCCCATTTGGCCATCGCTTCGAGCGAAAGTAGAATCAAAAAGATGAAACTGTCCGGCCGACCTCCACATATTGATACAACCTGGAATCCAACCGATCGACAATGGGTGATAGAGCAGCTCGGCAATGACACAAGACAATTTCTAGAATGGTGCGGAAGGCCGACGGACTACTGGCGACTCGACGCCAATGACAGGCACATCGACACAGACAAAGCAAGCTAAAATATCTTTCAAAAAATGGACGAACCATAGAAACTATGATATGTCCATACGGTGAAAAACAGGGGCCGGCTCTTTAATAGCGCCTTTAAAATGCAAAAAGCCGGCCCTCGGATTTCCGATTGAATTTTATTATACATGACTTTTCATTCAGTCACTAACGATATCCATGTCAGTTAACGAACCAAAACAGCAAGTAAAAATCTGGATGCAATTAGCTTGGGATGCCTATGCAAAGAAGAATCTGATTCAGGTTTTCCATTACTTCCACCGTGCACTGAAATATGCTGAACAAAGGGAATTAGAGCATGAAATCGCCTGGATCTGTCGAGATTTGGGATATGTCCACGTTCGGCAGGGATCACTGAACCAGGCCCTTGATTATTTAAACAAGGGGCTTTCACTTCACGGTGACGGTTTAGATATAGAGGTCCGAGTCGGGCTCATAACGAACAAAGCGAGAGTGCTTGCCAGACTAGGGTCCTATAGAGATGCAGCGGCTCTTCTGGATCAAGGTGCAAGTTTGATCCTCACCCACTATCAAAGCCTCTCCTTGGCTCCCAGCCATATGGTTTTGTCCTATGCTGGAATCCTTCGGATGGCAAAGGATTTGCGAAAGGTGGTTGCTCTGCTGGATCAAGGTATCCGTCCGGATCGAATCCAGGTAGAAATCAAGGGGTATAGTCCTTATGGTCACAGTGAAAACGAATAATCGGTAAATTTTGTAATCTAAGCCGGAGGAGTAAAAAATGAAAGTAAGCAATGTCACTCAAATGAGGTCTTTGGATCGATACGCCATAGAGAAGCTTGCCATACCGGAAGAGATTTTAATGGAAAACGCGGGGGAGGCTTCATATTTTGTTATTTTGAAGGAATTCGGGGTTGGGCATAAAAAATTTGTGATCATTTGCGGTATCGGTAACAACGGAGGGGATGGATTTGTTGTGGCAAGAAAAATCCACTCAACCGGAGGAGATGTAAAAGTTTTCATCCTGGGGGATGTGAATAAGTTTAAAGGCGCGGCAAAAAAGAATTTTGATATTATATTAAAGTTACAGATTGAAATTCGATATGTTGAATCCGTAGATTCCATAAAGAGCGACGTCCTCCACTGCGATGCAATAGTTGATGCAATCTTTGGAACGGGCTTAACGAGAAATGTGGAAGGTCTGTATAAAGATGTCATCCGGTTAATAACCAAAAGCGGGAAAAAGGTTTTCAGTGTTGACATCCCCTCGGGTATAAATGGAGATACAGGGGAAATTATGGGCATCGCAGTTGCGGCGGACTATACCGTAACATTCGGCCTCCCCAAAATCGGAAACATGCTTTTTCCCGGCTATGAACATTGTGGGAAATTATTTGTTTCACACATATCTTTTCCACCATCCCTTTACAATAAAGATTCGATAACCGTTGGAATTAATGATTCCATTAAACTTCCCCCAAAAAACAGAATTGCTCATAAAGGGGATTTTGGCGAGGTGCTCTTCATTGCCGGTGCGTCAAGCTATTTTGGAGCCCCTTACTATTCCGCCCTTTCGTTTCTGAAGGCCGGCGGAGGGTATTCCCGCCTGGCCGCACCCGGTTCCGTGACCCCGTTTCTTGCCAATAAGGGAAGCGAGATTGTTTTCATCCCACAAAAAGAAACGGCCTCGGGGAGCATCTCTCTAGAGAACAGGGATGCATTATTTGAGCTTTCTGAAAAAATGGATATGGTGGTCATGGGCCCCGGGGTATCATTAAATGAAGAAACGCAACAATTGACAAGAGAACTGGCAAAGAAAGTCGAAAAACCCCTGCTGATCGATGGTGATGGGATTACCGCTGTTTCCAAGGACCTGGACACACTAAAACAAAGAAAGGCGCCGACCCTATTGACGCCTCACATGGGGGAGATGTCCAGAATTACCAAAATGAGTGTTGGCGACCTTGATAAAAACAAAATAGATATTTTGCAACGCACCACAAAAGCGTTGAATTCCATTATTGTGTTAAAGGGGGCTCATTCACTGATCGGCTATCCCGATGGGAAGGTCTATATCAATATGAGCGGAAATCCCGGAATGGCCTCGGCGGGGTCGGGTGATGTCCTGACAGGAACCATTGCCGCCATGTTCGGCCTTGGTTTGTCCATTCAAGATGCAGTAAGAAAAGGGGTGTTTATTCATGGGTTTTCCGGCGACCTTGCGGCAAAAGAGTTGGGTGAAGATGGAATTACGGCCCAGGATATACTCGAATTTCTACCACTTGCCATGAAAATGGACCGGGAAGGTCTTGACGAAACCTTAACCGACGCTTACCAGGGCGTTCGTGTTGTATAGGAGGAAAAAATGAGGGCATGGATTCTTGAAAAACAGGCAAAGATCGAGGAAAGACCTTTGCGGTTGGCGGAGGTTCCTACCCCCCGGGCAAAAGATAATGAGATACGGATTAAAATTCTTGTATGCGGTGTGTGCAGGACAGATATCCATATTGCAGAAGGGGACATCTGCTTGAGAAAATCACCTTTAATTTTAGGTCACGAGATTGTGGGAATTGTGGATGAAATCGGAAAGAATGTGAAAAAATTCAAGGTTGACGATATGGCAGGTGTTTGCTGGTTAAACAGTACCTGCGGAAAATGTAAATACTGCCTGGCCGGCAAGGAAAACTATTGTCCGGACATCAAATCCACGGGTTGGGATGAAGATGGCGGATTTGCAGAATATATAACGGTCTTGGAAGATGTTGCGTTGCCTTTAAACCATATAAGGTTGGAACCTGCGGATATTGCACCGCTCATGTGCCCGGGCATTGCCGGATATGCAGCATTCAAACTGACAAAAGTTCAAAAGGGCGGCAAACTGGGTCTATACGGGTTCGGACCCACCGCCTTTTGTGTTCTCAAGGTAGCAAAATCCATGGATATAGAGGTATATGTCAGCACAAGATCTACAAAGAATATTCAAGATGCAATAACCCACGGAGCAAACTGGGCTTCAGACACATCAAAAGAACAGATGCCCTGCAAGCTCGATTCAGCGATTGTGTTTCCACCTGCGGGCAACCTGGTCGAACCCGTGCTTTCTCAAGTGGAGCAGGGCGGAACCGTGGTTCTTGCACCGGTGAGCTCATCTCCTATTGTTATTGAAAATTACACTGAAAATCTGTGGGGCCGTACCCTGGAAACCCTGTATAACCTTAAAAAATCCGAGGCTGATGAATTCCTTGAAATTGCTGACCGGCTTCAGATAAAACCGGAAAGGGGCGTTTTTCCATTTGAAGATCTGCAGGATGTGCTCATCACGGTCAGAGAGGGAAAAGCAACGGCAGCCAATTCTGTTATTAAAATTTCAGACTGATTGTCTCTGCTGAGTTTCAAAGTTAATTTCGGAGGCGTTATCATGAAAAAAGCAACAGATGTTGAACCTCACGGCGGTTCACTTGTCAATCTTATGGTGGATGAAGAGCGAGCCGCCGTTCTAAAAGAAATTTCTATGAATCTGCCGGATATTACATTAAACAACCGGCAGCTTTGTGATCTCGAACTCCTGGCAACCGGAGCTTTTTCACCGCTTGACGGCTTTATGACCCGCCCGGACTATGAATCCGTGCTTGATCGCATGAGGCTGCAAAGCAATATCCTGTGGCCTATACCGGTATGTCTCGGCATATCCGATATGCGGGCCAAGACTCTGGAAGCCGGTCAATCGGTCACGTTAAGGGATCAGGAAGGGTTTCTGCTTGCCATTATGCATATTGAAGATATATGGCCTGTGAATCGAGAGAAGGAGGCATGGTTAGTATACGGCACAACCGACAGGAATCATCAGGGAGTTGAGTATCTTTTTAATACGGAAGGGGATCATTACCTGGGGGGCAAAATCGAGGTGTTGAGCCTGCCGCTCCACTTCGATTTTAAACAGCTTCGCATGACGCCATTAGAGATTAGAAACATTTACCGGAAACTCGGATGGCATCGGGTGGTCGGGTTCCAGACTCGAAATCCCATCCAGCGTCCCCAGTTTGAAATGACGGTGGCGGCCATGCGGCAGGCCAGGGCCAATTTACTTCTTTTGCCGATAACGGGTATGACAAAACCCGGCGATTTTGACCACTATACCCGGGTCAGATGCTATCGGGCGGTGACTTGCCACTACCCGCCCGACTCTTATATACTGAATTTGCTGCCGCTCTCCATGCGTTTATCCGGTCCCAAAGATGCGCTGTTACATACAATCATCGCAAAAAATTACGGGTGCACCCATTTTATCATAGGACGTAATCATGCTGCCCCCGGAATAGATTCCCAAGGAAATCCTTTCTATCAAAGAGATGCGGCCCATCGAATGACCCAAGAATACAGCAATGAAATCGGAATGACCATTGTTCCGTTTGAAGAGCTTGTCTATCTTCCTTTTGAAGATGAGTACCGCTCTCAAGATCAGGTTCCCGAGGGGACCCAGTATATTTCTTTTTCAAGTTCGGATATCCGTGAGAGGATCAGGACCGGACGGCGTATCCCCGAATGGGCCACATTTCCGGAGGTTGAGGCCGAACTGAAAAAGGCTTACCCGTCTCCGGATAAGCAAGGCTTTACGGTTTTCCTGACCGGGCTTCCGGGGGCCGGAAAATCGACCATAGCCAAGGTGCTCTATGCGCGTTTTTTAGAAATGGGGGATCGTCCGGTCACCCTGCTGGACGGCGATATTGTTCGGCAGAATCTTTCGAGCCAGCTGAGTTTTTCCAAAGAAGATCGGGATATTAACGTACGACGCATCGGGTTTGTAGCCAGTGAAATCACCAAAAACCGCGGTATCGCCATTTGTGCGCCAATCGCGCCCTATAATGCCACCAGATCCGAAATCCGTAAAAATATCGAAACTTACGGCGGGTTTATTGAGGTTCACGTATCCACTCCCATCAGGGTATGTGAAAAAAGGGATCGAAAGGGGATGTATGCGAAAGCCAGGGCCGGGATGATCAAAGGGTTTACCGGTGTCGACGATCCATACGAACTTCCGGAATCTCCGGAGGTTCGGATTGACACTACCGACCTCAAACCCGATGAGGCCGTCCAGGAAATTCTGTTGCTGCTCGGACAAAAAGGATATATTTA
>CAZIIV010000031.1:0-22041 GCA_964539365.1 uncultured Desulfobacteraceae bacterium
GGCCCCCGTCAATTCCTTTGAGTTTTAATCTTGCGACCGTACTCCCCAGGCGGAACACTTAATGCGTTAGCTACGGCACAGCAGGGGTCAATACCCGCTACACCTAGTGTTCACCGTTTACTGCGTGGACTACCAGGGTATCTAATCCTGTTTGCTCCCCACGCCTTCGCGCCTCAGCGTCAGTATTGGTCCAGGAAGTCGCCTTCGCCACCGGTGTTCCTCCTGATATCTACGAATTTCACCTCTACACCAGGAATTCCACTTCCCTCTCCCATACTCAAGTCCCTTAGTTTCAAATGCACTTCCGGGGTTAAGCCCCGGGCTTTCACATCTGACTTAAGAAACCGCCTACACGCCCTTTACGCCCAATAATTCCGAATAACGCTTGCACCCCCCGTATTACCGCGGCTGCTGGCACGGAGTTAGCCGGTGCTTCCTTCAGTGGTACCGTCAGCTCCCAAGGCTGTTGACCTCGGAAGGGTTCTTCCCACTTGACAGAGCTTTACGACCCGAAAGCCTTCTTCACTCACGCGGCGTTGCTGCGTCAGGGTTTCCCCCATTGCGCAAAATTCCTCACTGCTGCCTCCCGTAGGAGTCTGGACCGTGTGTCAGTTCCAGTGTGGCTGATCATCCTCTCAGACCAGCTAACCATCGAAGCCTTGGTAGGCCATTACCCTACCAACAAGCTAATGGTACGCGGGCTCATCTCCAAACAGTAGCTTACATGTAGAGACCACCTTTGATCTTTAAAACCGAAGTTTTATAGATATTATCCGGTATTAGCTCGCCTTTCGGCGGGTTATCCCCGATTCGGAGGTAGATTACCCACGCGTTACTCACCCGTACGCCACTTTACTATCTTTAGCAAGCTAAAGAGTTCTCGTACGACTTGCATGTGTTAAGCACGCCGCCAGCGTTCATTCTGAGCCAGGATCAAACTCTCCAATTAAAATATATCACTTGCGCCTGCCTTCCGGCAGTCACAATGAATTAACTGCGAAACCTAACTCACAAGCTGTCACTATTTAGTTTTCAAAGATCAAAAAGAACCATCACAATAATGGCGTTTTAAGCCCCTGCTGCCAAAGAGAAACAGCTGGAAACTTTTATTATACGATATTAATCTATTTTGTCAAGGTTTTTCTAATAATTTTATTTTGAAATATTAAGAAAAATAATTGTTTTTTTGGATCGACACAAACGCACTTTTTAAATTTATTTATTCCTCTTGTCAAGCCTTATTTTTAATTATTTTTATTTTATGATACCGTTTTTTTCCTGCCCGCAATAGGATTTCCATATCAATGATATCGCTATCGGTTAACAAGTAATCAAAGGATTCTATTCGCTTGCCGTTAACATATGCCCCTCCCTGCTCAATGAGCCTTCTGGCTTCACTTCCCGATTTTGCCAGGCCCACCATATGATACAATTTAAATGCCGGAACACCCTCTTTTAACCGGCCTATCTCTATGTCTGAATGTGGGGTCGAATCAATACTCCCTGGTGCTTCAATCTCTAAGGCCGGTAAAACACCATCATTTCGATGGATGGAACTTGACGGCAGAATGTCTTTAGGAACCCCCTGAGTACCAAATTGGTCTATAGCATCATGATATGCATTGATCGCCGCTTCCTTTCCGTGGGCAATCCGAGTGGTTTCAAATGCCAGCACAGCCTTTGCGCTGTTTAAATCGGCACCATTTAATTTTTCAATCTCTTTGATCTCTTCCATGGGTAAAAATGTGAACAAAGCCATAAATCTGGCGACATCTCTATCATCTGTATTTACCCAGTACTGATAATAATTATATGGCAACGTTCTTGCCGGATCAAGCCATACAGCACCTTCGGCTGTTTTACCCATCTTTGCACCGCTACTGGTAGTTATTAATGGAAAGGTAATCCCAAATACGGTTTCTTTGCGAACCCTTCTAATCAGATCAACTCCGGCAACAATGTTGCCCCATTGATCACTCCCTCCCATCTGCAATTTACATCCATAGCGATCATAGATTTCAAGGAAATCATAAGCCTGTAAAAGCATATAATTAAATTCAATAAAATTTAGACCTTCTTCGGATTCAAGACGCATTTTATAACTTTCGGCTTTTATCATACGATTAACTGAAAAATATCGTCCGAAATCTCTTAAAAAAGGTATATATTTTAATTTGTTCAACCAATCGGCATTGTTTAACATCAGTGCATTGTCATCGCCAAAGTCGATAAAACGAGACAGCTGTTTTTTGATACCCCTTGCGTTCTGATCCACCATCTCAGGTGTTAGAAGTTGACGCATTTCTGTCTTTCCACTAGGATCACCCACAAGGCCTGTCCCACCTCCTATAAGTGCTATGGGGCGATGACCGTGTCTTTGCATATGTGCAAGCGACATTATCGGAACAAGACTCCCCACATGGAGACTGGATGCTGTTGGATCAAAACCAATATAACAAGACACTTGGCCGTCTTCAAGATATTGGCCCAGCGCTTTCCCATGGGTTCTCTGATCAATAAAACCTCTTTCTTTAAAAATATCGATTAATTTCGACATATTATGACCATCTGATTTGTCATTCTCAAATTATTTGTTTGCATACTCTACCGCTCGGGTTTCACGGATAACCGTAACTTTGATCTGTCCTGGAAAGGTGAGTGACTCCTCAATTTTCTTGGCAATATCTCTGCTGAGAAGCGTAGACTCTTCATCAGAAATAATACCACTTTCCACGATAACCCTGAGCTCCCTTCCCGCCTGAATAGCATAAGTGTTCGCAACCCCATTAAATGATTTTGCTATATTTTCGAGATCTTCTAACCTTTTGATATAATTCTCAAGCAGCTCCTTACGAGCTCCGGGTCTTGCCCCTGATAACGCATCCGCGGCTTGTATCAACAAATCATACACCGAACTCGGCGGCACATCCTCATGATGAGCAGCAATGGCATGCACGACCTCAGGTGTTTCACCAAATTTTTTTGCAAGCTTGGAACCGATGATAGCATGCTGACCTTCAACCTCTCGGTCAATCGCCTTTCCAATATCATGCAATAATCCCATGCGCCTCGCCAGCTTCGAGTTAAGTCCGAGTTCAGATGCCATAATACCGCTTATAACACCCACTTCGACCGAATGCTGCAGAACATTTTGAGCATAACTGGTACGAAACTTTAATCGACCGATATAGTTAATAAGCTCGCTATGAATACCGTGAACACCCAGATCAAAAGCCGCCTGTTCTCCAGCTTCTTTTATGGTTAAATCAACCTCTTTTACGACTTTTTTAACAACATCCTCAATGCGAGCCGGATGAATCCGACCATCCGCTATTAATCGCATCAGTGAAAGCCTGGCAACCTCGCGTCGAACCGGGTTAAAACCAGACAGGATAACCGCCTCAGGGGTATCATCAATGATAAGATCAATTCCGGTCGCCGCCTCAAGTGCACGGATATTTCGACCTTCTCTCCCGATTATCCGCCCTTTCATCTCATCGTTTGGAAGTTGAACCACTGAAACAGTGTGTTCGGCAACGAAGTCTCCGGCGTACCTTTGGATAGCAGTCGCCATGATCTTCGTGGCTTTTTTTGTTGCCTGCTCTTTTGTTTCATTCTCTATCCTTTTAATAATTTTGGCGCCTTCATATCGTGCCTCGTTTTCCATGGCTCTAACCAGAAGTTCTTTGGCCTGACCCGCTGTTAAACCGGAAATCTTTTCGAGTTGTCTTTTCTGTTCTTCGATAAGCTCATTATATTTAATTTTAGTCCGACCTATTTCTTCCTCTCTGATCCCAAGCTTTTTCTCTTTTCGCAAAACATCCCGTTCTCTGCGTTCGAATTGCTCTATTTTTCGATCAATATTCTCCTCTTTTTGAATCAACCGTTGCTCTTTTTCTTTCAATTCATATTGAGTCTCTTTAGTCTCAGCATCAAACTCACTTTTCATTTTGAAAAGTTTGTCTTTAACCTCCAGTTGGGCTTCTTTTATCAGAGTTTCTGATCTTCTCTTTGCATCCTCTAATATTCGTGAAGTCTCCCTTTCAGCCGCCTTAACTTTTTGAGCTACAATTATTCCTTTAACCCAATAGGCAATTGCAAAGCCGATTACGAATGCAATCGTCCCTATTAATAAATTATATTCATCCATTAGCCTGCTCCCCGGAAAAATTCATAGGTAACACCCTCATCAAGGTTAAACCGTTACGTTTTACCTGTAAGTTTCACTTTGTCAATTTAACATCAGATAAAATTAAATTAGCCGCTATATGATACGACTTATGAAGAATGCTATAATAAGGCAGATTATGAATGAGAATTTTAGGAAAAGAAAGGTAAGATAGCTAAAAAATAATTATTTCTGTATGAATTTAATATTATAATAGATTTGCATCATATTTTCTGTCATGCGAGATTGATCGCCATCTTTGATCTGAATAGAGCAGGACCCCTGCCACAATGCCGTGTTGGGAGGTCTTTGAACCCATAAGATAAAGTGGGCGCCTTTTAATTTTTTTAGGCTTTTCTGTACAAGCAGAACATGCACACCAAAATCAGGGAAGGCTCCCTTCGAATAGATGTTGGGTCAAAGAACATCTTCCAATCACAAACACGGCAGGGGTCAACTGCCTGGTAACAAAAAAATTACAATCAATTTTTATCCCGGGAGGACAACAAAGGCTGGCTAAATTTATCTTGACACATACAGACATCAAGGGAGATCAGGAAAAATACAAACTTAGTGTGTTCAACTTGTTAAAAGCCTTCAATCAGTTACCACACTATCTAATTCACGTATCAGATTCTCTGATTTTTTTGAAATACGTATCACCAAATCTGAATATTTTCTTTTTTGCTCAATATTTTCATTCGCAATATTAAGTGCAGCTAAAATCAAAGTCGCAAATTTAGTAGCAGATGACTGAGTCGAATGTTGAGATTCAACCCTCCTCACTTCTTTGACAAGGCAATCAGCAACCTCTTTAGCATTGGTTATATCTGATTCTGTTTTAAACGTATAAGGCTGCCCAAAAAGTTCTATTGTTACAAGTTGGTCCAATGAATAAGTTTTCTTCTACCTTTTTAGGATCATCCCTTTTGGCCTTTATTCAACCTCTGTAATATCCTCTAGTCTGACCAAAAGACTATCAATCTTTGACCGGATCAAATTCTTTTCCTGTGTGTATTTGTTTTCAGCATCAACCTTACCTTGAAGCTCTTCCTCTAATCTCTTAATTTTATTGCTAAGTTCTAGATTTGTCGCCTCAAGTGACTTATAAACGTCTATTAATTTTTCAACTTTTTTTTCAATTTCTTCAAATTGTCTTAAGATAATTTCGTTATCCAACCTTACACCTCATAATCTGTTTGTTTAATATAATCTTTTATATAAGCGAAAGTCAAGATTTATTCCTTACCCGGTTCAGTAAAATATTTTCATCCGTCTCAAAACAATCTCTCTTTTATATTCCAAACCAAAAGCAGTGACTCTTTTGTTTAAAAACAAAAAGGGCAAACCAAAATATCGGTCTGCCCTAGTTATAAATAAATCCAACAATCGTTCCCGTATCTCAGGGATATAACCTCAAAAACTAAACATCTTTTTATTATTGACGAGTTCCGGCAAGTTTTAAGCGATGTAACGCTCTTTCCAAAGCTGCCTTGGCCCTTGCGAAGTCAATATCTTCAGCCACTTTTTCAAGACGTTTCTGGGCCCTTTCCAGTGCAGCCTTTGCACGTTCAGCATCTATATCACGCCTTCTTTCAGCCGATTCTGCCAGCACCGTGAGCTTATCCGGAAGCGCCTCGGCAAATCCATCGCTCGTAAAAATATAATTTTGAGCCCCGTCTGCACCCGTATAGTGGATCGTACCTGTCTTTAGCGTCGTCAAAAAAGTGGTATGGCCCACAAGTACGCCAAACTCACCAAGAGTGCCCGGAGCCACCGCAATTTGAACCTCTTCACTAACAACCACTTTTTCAGGGGTAACCACTTCTAATGTAATATTTCCAGCCATCCGTTTGTCCTCATCATCAAATTTATTCAGCCATCTTTTTGGCCTTTTCTAGGACATCGTCAATCCCCCCGACCATATAGAAGGCCTGCTCAGGGATATCATCGTGTTTGCCTTCAACGATTTCTTTAAAGCCTCTTACGGTATCTTCGATCTTAACATAACATCCGGGGACGTTGGTAAACACCTCAGCGACATGGAAAGGCTGGGACAAAAAGCGCTGAATTTTCCGTGCCCGGGCCACCGTAATTTTATCCTCATCAGACAACTCGTCTATACCCAATATCGCGATAATATCCTGAAGTTCTTTATATTTTTGTAGGATTTGCTGAACCTGACGGGAAGTGTGGTAATGCTCATCACCGATATAGGCCGCATCAAGAATTCTGGATGTGGAATCCAGGGGATCCACCGAAGGATATATCCCGAGTTCCACCAGCTGCCGGGAAAGAACAACCGTACCGTCAAGATGTGCAAATGTTGTTGCCGGCGCCGGGTCCGTCAAGTCGTCTGCAGGCACGTAAACGCACTGTACCGCCGTAATCGAGCCTTTGTCTGTTGATGTGATCCGTTCCTGTAGTTCACCCAGGTCAACGGCCAGGGTCGGTTGATATCCGACTGCCGAAGGCATTCGACCCAAAATTGCGGAAACCTCGGAACCGGCCTGAGTAAACCGGAAGATATTGTCGATGAAAATAAGCACATCCTGCCCTTCTTCATCTCTGAAGTATTCCGCGGCGGTCAGGGCTGAAAGTGCAACTCGAGCTCTGGCTCCCGGAGGCTCGGTCATCTGTCCGTATATCAAAGCGGCCTTGGGAAGAACTCCGGAATCCTTCATCTCATGGTAAAGATCGTTCCCCTCACGAGTCCGTTCACCAACCCCGGCAAAAACGGAAATACCGCCGTGCTGCATGGCGATATTGTGTACCATTTCCATCATGATAACGGTTTTTCCCACACCGGCGCCGCCGAACATCCCCATTTTGCCCCCTCTGGGGAATGGCACCAGCAGATCAATAACCTTAACACCGGTCTCGAGAACACGAACCGTGGTATCCTGTTCCGTAAATTTGGGCGCATGACGGTGTATGGGCATCATCTTTTCCTGGCTGACCGGTCCCAAACCGTCCACCGGCCTTCCAACCACATTCAAAACTCGTCCAAGTCCGGCCGCTCCTACAGGCATCATAATCGGCTTGCCCGTATCCGTGACCGGCATTCCCCTTACAAGGCCGTCGGTTATATCCATTGCAATGGTACGGACAACATTGTCGCCCAGGTGCTGCGCGACCTCAACAACAAGATTGTCAGGCTCATCGCTGATCGCCGGATTGCTGATCAGAAGTGAAGTAAGAATCGTAGGAAGTTTTCCCTGCTCAAACTCCACATCAACCACAGGCCCCATAACCTGCATAATTTTACCTATATTCTCTCCCATCTATAGACCTCCGAATCTATTATTTGTTATTTGTTAATCGATCAACAAACAACGAGTGACTATTTCCCGGGTTTACCCTTTAAGGGCTTCGGCACCGCCGACGATATCCATCAACTCAGCGGTAATTTCTGCCTGTCGAGCCTTGTTGTATACCAGAGTAAGATTTTCTATCATATCGTCACAAGCCTTGGACGCATTGTCCATGGCCATCATCCTGGCCGCATGTTCACTGGTGGATGTCTCCAGCAGCGCCCTATACAATTGGACATAGACGCTCATTGGGAGCAACTCGCCCAGAAGTTCGTCAGGAGACGGTTCGCAAATATGCTCCGCCAGATACGGCCTGTCCTGGTCTTGGTCTTCGGACTCGTCCTCATCAGTTTCCAATGGGGTTATCGGAAGCAATTGTTTTACTGTCGCCACCTGTCGTCCCATGCTGATGAACTCTGAATAAACAACATAGACCTCGTCATATTCCCCATTAAGGAATCCGTCTATTAAGCCTTTGCCGACTGTGGAAGCAATATTGAACCTGATCACAGTCCCAATGACCCCAATATGTTCACTGATAATAGGAATTTGTTTTTTACGGCACCAATCACGTCCTTTTTTCCCAAAGTTTGTTACGGAGAACTCTATGTCCTCATCGCCTCCGGCTTCTTCTATGAATGATTTGGCTTTGGAAACAAGGTGTGCATTGAAACCGCCGCACAACCCCCGATCGGAAGTACACAAAACAATATGTTTTTTTATGACTTCCTCATGCGGCAAAAGAAGAGGGTTGATTTCATCTCCTGCTCTACCTGAAAGCCCCCCAAGAACTTCGGCAAACTTTACAGCATAGGGTCGAAAGCCCTCCATATTGTTTTGGGCGCCACGCAGTCTGGAAGCAGCCACCATGTTCATGGCTTTTGTGATTTGCTTTGTCTTCTTTACCGCACCTATTTTTGTTTTGACCTCTTTTAACGTCGCCATACAAATCAGCCTTTATAGTTCAAGTTATTTGTTATCGTGCCTCGATTCTCCGCATTTAAATAACTCAATAAACAACAAACAACTATTTGATTGTATCCTTGAACTCTTCGTCATAAGCGTTCAAGGCCTCTTTCATGACTTTGTCAAGATCCTCCGATATTTCCTGTTTCTCCGCAATTTCAGTAAAAATCTGAGGATACCTGTCTTCAATAAAAAAGTACAGGCCGGCCTCATATTTCTCTAAAACGTTAACCGGATATTTGTCCAGAAACCCTTTTGTGCCCGCATAGAGTATGGTCACCTGTTTTTCGACCGAGAGCGGTTGAAACTGCGGCTGCTTCAAAATCTCAACGAGCCTTTCTCCACGTGCGAGCTGTGCCTGAGTCGATTTGTCCAAGTCGCTTCCAAAAGCGGCAAACGCTTCAAGTTCACGGTATTGGGCCAAATCCAGCCTCAGTGTACCGGCGACTTGTTTCATGGCCTTGACCTGAGCCGCACCCCCCACGCGCGACACTGAAAGTCCGACATTGATTGCGGGCCGAACTCCGGCAAAAAACAAACCGGGCTCAAGAAAGATCTGTCCGTCGGTAATGGAAATAACGTTCGTCGGAATATACGCTGAAACATCGCCGGCCTGGGTCTCGATAATCGGAAGCGCCGTCAGAGAACCCGCGCCCAGCTCGTCGTTGAGCTTGGCGGCGCGCTCCAGCAGGCGGGAATGATTGTAAAAAATATCACCGGGGTAGGCTTCACGACCGGGCGGACGTCTTAAAAGAAGCGAAACCTGGCGATATGACGCCGCCTGTTTTGAAAGGTCATCATAAATGATGAGTGCATGCATTTTTTTGTCCCGGAAATATTCTCCCATGGTGCATCCCGCATAAGGAGAGATATATTGTAGTGTCGCCGGGTCGCTGGCACAGGCGGCAACAACCGTGGTATATTCCATGGCCCCGTGTTTTTCAAGGGCGGCCACGACCTGAGCAACCGTGGATTTCTTCTGGCCGCAGGCCACGTAAATGCAGTAAACATCCGTATTTTTCTGGTTAATGATGGCATCCACCACAAGAGCCGTTTTACCGATCTGGCGGTCACCAATGACCAGCTCCCGCTGGCCGCGACCCACCGGTGTCATGGCGTCAACAGCTTTTGCGCCGGTGTACATGGGTTCATGAACACCCTTTCTGGCAATAACACCCGGCGCAACCATCTCGACCCTTCTGGTTTCCTTGGCATCGATGGGTCCTTTGCCATCAATAGGCTCGCCCACTGCTGAAACCACCCGTCCCAAAACCGCTTCTCCCACAGGGACTTCAGCAATGCGGCCGGTACGCTTGACCATGTCACCTTCTTTGATGCCAAAGTCGTCACCCATAATGGCAACGCCGACATTGTCTTCCTCAAGGTTCAGCACAAGACCATAAATGCCGCCCGGGAATTCGACCAGCTCCATAGCCATAACCTTGTCCAGACCATACACCCTGGCAATACCATCACCCACCGACAAGACAACTCCTGTTTCACTCAATTCAACCTTCTTGTCGTAATCCTTAATCTGTTCCTTAATGATCTGACTTATTTCTTCAGCTTTTAGTTCCATTATACACTCTCACTCCTCTTTAAAGATTCTCTCATATTGAGTAATTGTGTTTTGATGCTACCGTCCAAAACGAGATCACCTATCCGGGATACAATTCCCCCTATCAGGCTGGGGTCTTGTTCAACCTCCAGAATAATATCTTTACCTGTCTTTTTCGACAGGGTGGTACGGATTTTTTCAACGGTTTCTGATGGCAGCTCAGCGGCGGAAACCAGACTCGCACGCACAATACCTTTTAGTTCATCCGCCAGTTTTTTATAAAACTCATTGATATCACTTAAATATCCAAACCGTCCTTTGTCAAACAGCAAAAGCAGGAAAGACGACATCACTTTGGAAATGTTTACTTTGTCAATAACCTTTTGCAAAACTTTTTTACGACCTCCCGCATCATAAAGGGGGTTTGCAATTGCCTGCTCAAGCTCTTTTTGACTCGCAATTAAATCTGAAAATCGACCGAGTTCTTCTTTATAACTTTCAGCCTTATCATCCTCTTTGCCGATAATCAGAAGTGCCTTGGCATAACGCCGGGCTATTTTCAAATTTTTCATTATGCCACCACCTTCTCTAAATATTCATCTACCAGTTTATCCTGATCCTGCGTTGTAATATTATTCTTTATCAGCGTTTCAGCATTAACAAGCGCTTTTTCGAGTATATCTTGCTGAAGCTTTATTTTGGCCTGTTTGAACTCATGCTCAATATTGCGTCGGGCCTGTTCTTCTAACTTCTCGACGGTCTTTTTCGCCTCATCAATGATTCTCGCTTTGGCCTCGTTTCCCTGCCTTATATACTCTTCAATAATCTTTTCGGCCTCTTGGTCCAAATGCGAAAGCCGTTCCTCGTACCTTTCCAACTCTTTTTCGGCATCCTTTTTCTTGGCTTCCAGCTCGCTAAGCTGATCTTTTATACCTTTAATCCTGGAATCAAGTGCCTGAGATACCGGTTTGCGTAACAGAAAAAAAAGGCCGATTACCAAAACAGAAAAATTCATGACTCGGTAGGTATCCGTAGCCACCCAACCCTTAACTCCTTCATGACCCCCCTCGCCTTCTGACGACGCTGCAACCGTTCCGGCAAGACAGAGTAAAAACACGGAAAATATCACCATAATAATCATGGCTGAACTTTTTGTTATCATCAGATTCTTTCGACCAACACCGGACCGTCTTTTAGTAATCAGATTCATTAAACAGCCCTCCCCAGAATTTTTTCACTAATAGCACTCGCAAAGGTATCGATCTCCTTTTGTAAAGAAGCCCTTACCGCCTCGGCATCCTTTGCAATCTTTTGACGAACTTCCGCAAGGTCTGCCTGAGCCTTTTGATTAATTTTATCGATGATCTCCTTTTCTTCGTCGGCAGCCTCATTTAAAAGGGCACTTTTTTCACTTAATCCTTTCGCCCTGGCATCTCTAATCCCCGAATCAAAGGCCTCGTTTTTTTCTTTTGCTTCCTTGTCCGAAGTTTCGATATTCTGATCAAGCTTGGTAATTTTTTCCTTTCTTTGGATCAGAATGTTGCGAATCGGCCTGAATAAAATAATATTTAACACCCATACAATAAGGAGGAAATTGGCAATTTGAACCCAAAGCGTCCAATCGGGAACAACCGTTATTCCACCTTCGCCAAAAGCAACTCCCGCAAACCATAAAGAGGCTAATATAAAATAGAAGATAATCCATCCGTTCCGGTGTAACCCAACTATTTTCATCTATAGATCCTCCATCCGTAAAACCTGTAAACGCAATTTATACAAACTCATGTTTTTAACTCGGCGGTCTATAACATCAGTTATAAAGGTTGTCAAAGGTTTTTTTTAATTTTTCTTTTATGTCTTATTTCCCCTTAAAATCAGATCTGTTATATTTCTGCAACAAAGAGTTCAGGCTTTCATGGAGCAATTTCCATTAAAAATGACCCCGGATTTAATCAAAACAACCGGAGCCTGAATATCACCTGTAATACGACCCGGCGGATACACCTCAATTTTTTCCTTTGCATGGATTGTACCGTTTACCTCACCCATGATGATTGCGCTGTCAACGATTATCTCTGCGTTCACAACAGCTTTTTGTCCTATAATCACGGCACCTTGTTTGCTGCTTATTTTTCCTTTAACATTTCCGTCCAGCCTGACGGTATTATTAAACTCGATTGTCCCTTCAATACTGGTGCCGGCTCCCAGTAACATGCTTAGCGTTTGGGGATTCTTTGTTTTTTTCATACCACCTCCATAACCCGGACAAGCCCGTGCACGTCATCCTTTCAGGATTTGACACCTTCTATAAAAGTAAATCCACAGAAAACAGCTGAAAGCACAATGTCCGGTTGCGCCATGCATCATGTTTTGTGATTATTCAAACAGGAAGCGCCTCATGCTGATACTCATTAACAGGCCGACACAAATCATTATACTGACGATGGATGACCCTCCATAACTTATAAACGGGAGCGTCACACCGACAATAGGCATCAGACCCATAGCCATCCCAATATTAATAAAAATCTGCCAGAACATCATTGCCGTGATGCCCACAGCCAGAATAGTACCAAAAGGATCTCTGCATCTATACGCAATGTTTAATCCCCAGATAACAAGCATAAGAAAAAGAAAAAGCATAACCACCGACCCCACGAAACCCCATTCCTCAGCCAAAACTGAAAATATGAAATCGGTATGCTGCTCAGGCAAAAAGGAGAGTGCGTTCTGGGTTCCTTTCAAATATCCTTTGCCGAAGATCATGCCGGAACCTATGGCAATTTTAGATTGTATAATATGATAGCCTGCACCCAGCGGGTCACGGTCTGGATTTATAAATGTTAATATCCGTTTTTTCTGGTAACCTTTCAGTAAAAACCAGACCAATGGGCCGGTTATCGTACACGCAGAAATAATACATAAAAGAGAACGTCTTTCAATTTTTACAAAAACAGTCATGAAGCCCGCAATCAAAACCACCACCATGGCTGTTCCTAAATCCGGTTGTTTAACGATTAAAATAAAAGGAATTGCCGTCAATATCAAAGGGGTAAAAAGTTCTCGCAAGGTAAAACCTCTGGTATCTGAAAATTTGGAATAGTATCTTGCCAGAGTGATGATCACGGCAATCTTTACAAGTTCCGAAGGTTGAATGGAAATAGGACCCAATACGAGCCAGCGCCTTGCTCCCCCTCCATATTTCCCCATTATTAAAACGTATATCAAAAGCAATATGCATACCACATAGATTACAGGAGACCATCGATACAATGATTTATAATTAATCAGAAAAGACAAAACCATACCCGTCGTCCCAACACCATACCAGATCATCTGTTTATAATAGAGTGTTTTTTGCGGCGTGGGAGTTGCTGATGTTACCCCGCTATACAGCGTAACAAGACCGATTAATCCGATTATAAAAGTAAGTCCTAATAAGCCCCAATCAAAGTATGTTACAAACCGGCGATCAAACATGGTCGCTATACTCCGTATAAATAGTATTATTGCTTGGAGATTTCAACTGTCAGCTGCCTGCGATATTCATCCTTTTCCAAATATGTCTTAATTATTTCTCTGGCTATGGGCGCCGCTGCAGTTGATCCGTGTTCTCCATGTTCAACAAACACGACAACAGCTATTTGTGGATCCACCGACGGCGCATATGACACAAACCATGCATGAGCTTTGAAATGTTCCGGAATATCTTTTTCAGACAAACGGGGCTCATTGGAACGTGCCACCACCTGTGCAGTTCCGGTTTTTCCGCTGATATCCATACCTTTAATACGTGCGATCCATCCGGTCCCTCTGGGACTGTTAACGGCCTCTCTCAGACCTTTTTTGACGATCGACAATGTCTTTTTGCCGGCGGGCAGCCTTCCGATAACCTGTTTTCTGTTTTGGATAACCATATCCCCATCTGCTGTTTTAACCGATTTCAGTATTAGCGGCTTATACCTTGTTCCGCCATTTGCCAACGCCGAAGTCAAAACCAGCATCTGCAGCGGCGTTGATAGATCATACCCTTGCCCGATGGCCACTGAAAGGGTCTCTCCTCCTTGCCAGGAGATGCCGGTTCGCCGCTTTTTCCAGGCGGAAGTTGGAATCAGCCCTTCTGCCTCATCGTCAAGATTTATCCCCGTTGCCGACCCCAATCCACATGCCTTGGCGTAAAACGCGAGTCGATCTATGCCCAGCTTTTGACCCACTTGGTAAAAAAAGACATCACAGGATTCGGACAATGCTTTAATTATATCTACGCTGCCATGGCCTCCTCGTCTCCAGCATCTATAAATCCGATTCCCGTATTTATAATACCCCGGACAGTACATGGTTGTGTTCTCATCGATAACGCCTTCCTCAAGCCCTGCAATAGCGGTTACAATCTTAAAGGTGGATGCCGGAGGATATTCACCCTGAACCGCCTTGTTTTCCATGGGCCTTAAGGGATTGGAAATCAAAGACTCCCATTGTTTGTGTGACATGCCGTCAACAAATGCATTCTGGTCAAATGAAGGTGAGCTTGCCATTACCAGTACGTTTCCTGTCTGCGGATCCATAGCTGCCACGGCACCGGCCGCGCCTTCCAAAAGTACTTCCGCCTTTTTCTGCAAAATGTAGTCAATGGTCAAGTATATATTTTGTCCGGGCAAAGCATCAACCGTTTTTAAAACTTTAACAACCTGTCCCATGACATTTACCTCGACCTGTCGCCCCCCTGGCTTTCCTTTTAAAAACCGTTCGAATCCCTTTTCAACGCCAAACTTTCCGATAAAATCACCGCCCTTACACTCCGGATGTTTCCCCGATTTGAGCTCTTCAGAATTGATTTCACTCAAATATCCGATCAGATGAGCGGCACTCTGTCTTTTGATGTAGTGTCTTCGAGGCTTGACACTTACGAAAATACCCGGAAGATCGAATTTTCGAGCCTCGACAACCGCAAGGGCGTCACGCCCGATATCCTGTTTTAAGAGAATCGGTTTATAGGACGAAATACCTTTATTATGGTCAATTTTTTTCATGAGTTCCGACACAGGAACCTCAATCAGTTTAGCCAGCTTTTCAATAGTGCGATCAACCGGTTTGGCGTCTTTTAGAATAATACTAAGATCGAACGCCGGCCGATTATCGACAAGAAGTATTCCGTTACGATCAAAGATCATCCCTCTGGAAGCATCTATGCTTTGCAGACGAATACAGTTGTTTTCTGAAAGCCGCCTTAACTCCTGTCCCTGAATTACCTGAAGATAAAATAATCGTATTAAAAGAATAAAAAAGGCTCCGGAAACGCATAACATTACCCGTATTAAACGTTGTTTGTACCAATCGGTATCCGCGGTTTTTAAATATTTGCCCAAAGGGGACCTCAATAAATTTCTGTTATTATACGTTTTAACAGGCCAAAAGTTTTACATTTGCTATGAATCAATTTTCTTTGACAACCACTTTCTTAAGCCAGCCCTCCCATTTTTTATGGGAATAATTAAAAAATATTAAAAAAATCGGACCGGTAAATATCGCCCACAAAACCTGTATCGTAATTGTTCTTATGGAATCCGATAAAAATTGCGCGTCCGGTTCGAACATGGCAATGGTTCCTATAAATATGAAATTTTGCAGCAACACGCCTGCACCAACAATAAATGGCAAAAGAAGGCCGTCTCCTACATGCAAAAATGTAATAATCCACCGAACCCCTAAAAAGAGCCAGACATAGGTTGTTAAATACAGCCCAAACGGACCTCCGGAAAGGCTATCCATCACAATTCCAAAAAAGAGTATGACAGGCAGGCTTTGACGAAGAGATTGAAAAAGACTTAAATAAACAACAAACGGGGAAAGCAGATCATAAAACTTGTCGAACAAATGGAAATAGGGCATAATCGTTGTCTGAAGAAGCACCAAACAAATGCAGATGCCGACATGAAAACAATACGTCATTGCTCTCTCTGGAAATTAGGTTTTTCTGGGTTCAATACAATCAGAACCTCTTCAAGTTTTTCAAAATCAACGCAAGGGATGACTGTCACTTCCTGAAAAATCCCTGAATTGGGTTTAAAAACGCCCGAAACCCGGCCCACGGAGAGTCCTTTTAGAAAAACACCATCCAAACCGGATGAAACAACGGTATCGCCAACAGCAATCCCTTTTTTGCGCAGAACGTATTTAAAAACACATCGGTCCGCAAATCCGCCCTTAATAATCCCTCGCGCTCTGCTCCCCTGGACCAGTGCATCAACCGCACTGTTAGGGTCAATAATCAGAAGAACCTTGGAATTATGGGCCGAGACCTCTGCAACCTGCCCCACAATTCCTTCAGGAATCACAACCGCCGAACCTTTTTTCACACCATCATCTTTACCCTTATTTACAATTATCGTCTTAAACCAGGGAGAGGGATCTTTGCCGATAACCTCGGCGGCAATTACTTTATTGGTAATGGTTTTCTGAAAATCAAGTAAGCTTCGGAGGCGAGTGTTGGAAAGCTTAAGTTCCTTATACAGATTTTTTATTTCAACCGAATGACTTAATGCTTTTTTATAATTATCATTTTCTTTTGCCGTTTCAACAAGAAAGAAATAGTGGATCCAGATATCTTTCACAAAACGAATTGAACGGGAAACAGCCTCCTGAAACGGGGCAATTAAAGAGATCGCTATCCGCTCCGGACCGTACGATTGATAGGGGCGATTGGAAACAGAAAGGACTATGATGTTGACAGCAATCAAAACGATCACTCCAACAATCATCACCATCTTTTTGGAGAACATGAAACTATATAATCACAACTTGTTTGAGGATTTCAATGCTGTCGAGAGCTGCACCAGAGCCAAGCGCCACCGTAGATAACGGATCCTCGGTTATAGTTATCGGAAGGCTGGTCTCCTCCCTGAGAAGTTTGTCCATATTTTTTAATAATGCACCGCCCCCTGTCAAAACGATTCCCCTGTCCACGATATCGGCGGCAAGCTCCGGCGGCGTTTGTTCCAGAGCTATTTTAACGGTTTCTACAATAGCATCTATCTGCTCTGAAATGGCAACCCGTATTTCCTCCGAATCAATGGCCAGAATCTTGGGTATTCCGGATGCAAGGTCTCTACCCTTGACTTCTATTGTCTCCAGATCCTGTGTTTCCGGATATGCATTTCCAATTGTGGTTTTAATAATTTCAGCAGTTCGTTCACCGATCAAAAGGTTGTACTTACGTTTGATATACTGAATGATTGCAGAGTCCATCTTATTTCCGGCCACCCGGATTGATCTGCTGTAAACAATTCCCGCAAGAGATATTACTGCAACTTCTGTGGTGCCACCGCCGATATCAACAACCATGTTGCAGATAGGTTCAGTTATCGGAAGACCGGCTCCGATCGCAGCGGCCATGGGTTCTTCGATCAGGAACACCTCGCGCGATCCTGCAGATTCGGCGGATTCCCTGACAGCACGTTTTTCAACTTGCGTAATTCCGGACGGTATGGCAATAACAATTCTCGGTCTGACAAATGTACGACGGTTATGAACTTTATGGATAAAATGGCGGAGCATCGCCTCGGTAACTTCAAAATCAGCGATAACCCCGTCACGCATGGGTCGAATGGCTACAATATAGCCGGGTGTCCGGCCCAGCATATTCTTAGCCTCAAGACCAACAGCAAGAACGCGGTTTTTCATCCGATTGTCCGTTCGAACCGCAACTACAGAAGGCTCATTCAACACAATGCCCTTTCCTTTAACATAAACAAGCGTGTTTGCCGTACCAAGATCGATAGCAAGATCACTGGAAAACGCACCTAAAATTTTATCTACAAATAGACCCATGAGACCTCATATCGGCACACAAAAAGTGCTCATTCCTTATCTTTAAAAAGATGTTTTTTATTCTAAAAATTTGGTAGTTTGTCAGTCATTAAAAAAAATAAATTTAGCAGACTACTTTTAGGATTACAAGAAAAATATCACGTTATAACATCGCATCCCTATTTAAATATAATCTCGCTTGCAGTGGGCTTTGCCGACCCCCCAAAAAAAAATTTTTACCCTGTCAACATATCTTATCGTCAATTTGGCTTATAAACATTAGAACACATCTTTCCTTATGAAATCTTTCTTCATAAGCTCTGTCATGACACCATCATGTAATTTCGGTCTGAAGGCTTTTATTTTGTTATTACTACGCGATGGATGCACACGGTTGGTTAATAAGATAATCATCACGTTGCGGTCAAGATCCATCCAAAAAGATGTGCCGGTGAAGCCAAGATGCCCCACGGTGTGTTTTGAAAAATATTGACCGCAACTCGGGTCGACCGGAGATGGGATGTCAAATCCCAGAGCCCGACCCGTATGTTCCTGCTGTTGAAAAACCATTTGTATTAAATCCGTATCAAACACACCCGCGCAAAGGGAGCCCAAATATGCGGCCATAAGCTCGGACAGAAGAGAAAAAATATCCTGGGCCGTTCCGAAAAGACCGGCATGCCCCTGGATACCCCCCAGCACATAAGCGTTATCGTCATGTACGGCGCCCTCCAAAAGGATGTTCCGCCACGAACAGCGTTCGGTAGCGGCAAACTCTGCCTCACGAGGCGTTGACTCAAGATCCACAAAAAACAGGTTTTCAAGGCCCAGTGGATGGTAGATCTCTTGCGCAACAAACCGGTCCAATCGATTTCCAGACACCTGTTCTATTACCCAACACAGAATCATGAATCCTATATCACTATACATCACCTGCTTGCCGGGAGGATTTATAAGTGGTTCCTTTATCAGAAGGTCTTTTAACACATCTTTTCTTAGACTTGGCTCAAGCTTGCACAACAGTTTATAATAGGGGCGGTAATCCGGAAAGCCCGAATTATGATAAAGCAAGTTTTCTATACTGATCCGTCCCTTGTCCGTGCTGTTAAATTGGGGTAAAATCGATTCTATACGTTGACCCAGCTCCAGCTTTTGTTGTGAAATGAGCTTTATAATCGCCAGCGTGGTAGCCAGCGGTTTTGTAAAAGATGCCAGGTCAAAAACGGTTTCTCTTGTCATTAGACGACCAGAGAATATATTCGCGTATCCGTATGCCTGGAAAAAAATTTCGGAACCGGCAGCCGAGACCAGAAGCACTCCTCCGGGAAACACTTCATTAGAAATCGCTTGTTTCATCAAGTTGTTTACCGATTCCATGTTGTCATATGTCAGGTGTCACGGTTGCCGGTTCATGAAAAGTCAAAATTTGCCGGTCCGTGTTAAGGGTTGCTCTCAGCCCCGTTGGAATCGTAATGTTGATTCTGGCGTGGCCGATTTCAAAACCGGAAAGGATAGGAATATTGATATCTTTGAACACTTCCTGAACGATACGGAATATATCGTCAGGCTTTCCACACGCCTCAAAGGAACCCAGAAAAAGGCCCTTAAGCCCCTCAAAACATCCGGCAAGCTTCATCTGGATTAACATCCGATCTATTCGGTATGGCGCCTCTCCCCGATCCTCGAGAAACAGAATCTTACCGTTGAAATGTGGAGAATAGGGAGTCCCAACAAGATGACACAAAGTGGTCAGGTTTCCGCCGACCACAACCCCTGAAGACACACCTGGTTTGATGACAATGCCTTTCTCGGGTTTCAGCTCAAAGTGTTTGTCGGAGGTCATTACCCGAAGCATTGCCGCGATGGTTTGTTCGGCGGTATCTGCTAATGTGGTTACCACAGGCCCGTGAAAGGTGACCAGGCTGCACCGGGCATGTAATACCAACAGCAGCACCGAAATATCGCTGAATCCCGCAAAGATCTTGGGATTATTTTGAATCATTTTAAAATCGAGAAACGGAAGGATCCTCATGCTGCCATACCCGCCCCGCGCACAAACAACCGCTTGGACGGCAGGATCAGCGAACAGACGATTTACCTGATCCGCCCGCTGCACGTCGCTTCCGGCAAAAAATCCATATTTTTGGAAAATACCCTCATCAAAAAACGTTCGAAACCCCATTGACTCTAACACCGTCTTTCCTTTCATGAATTTTTTCAGGTCAAACGGACCGGCAGGCGCAACAATACCAAGCGTATCGCCCGGCATCAGGCAGCGAGGTTTGATAGGTTTTTTCTCTTTGATCTGCATGGGCTGGTATGCTTTTTAATTTAAGTTTTAGAATTCAGATTAAATAAAACGTCCTTTATCCGAAATCGTCAATAAAAATTTAAAATTATTATCATACGAGGCTAATTAACAACTCCATTTCGTTTGAAAAAATAAAAGAAACACTTTTTTACAGCCATCATCGCATATCATATCTTGACACGAAATGTTTGAGATGTTAGTTATTCAAGTATCGTCGGGGCGTGGCGCAGTCTGGAAGCGCACTTGAATGGGGTTCAAGGGGTCGGAGGTTCAAATCCTCTCGCCCCGACCAGTTTTAAATTATAATATGGTTCGGATACAGTAAAAAATTGCCGTTGATGGTTCTGGTCGCATCGCGGACGTTGATACAGGCAAAACCACCGACTTTTATAATACCCGGCAACCCTCTTTCCATACCGGGTCCGACACCTGGTGTATCAATTCAAAGGCATTTGTCCCATCCCCTTTTTTTCAAAGCCTTGTTAACAGATGGGCTTTGCAGGCCGAACATTTCATCCCACATTTCAATCATCGGGTAGGGCGGGGAGGTTACTTTGTTTTAGTTTTACAACTATTGCGTATTTATTCTTCAAAATCAATTGATTTAATCATTGACTGCCGGCCATACGGCAGATCCTATAATCCTCCAAATTTACAGAATTCTTGACAGTTCTTTATTACTGATGTATTTAATTGAATTAACTCATATTTCGGAGTCTTCAAATCAACTCGATGAAGCGCCCCTTTGTACATGCGGGAAAGCGTTGAACGGGCGGATAAATCGGATAAATCATTAAACGTATAAAGGAAAGGAGGAAACCGGAAATGATGAATCTAATAAAGAACCTTCAAGCTGCAAACAGGGATCTGAAGGCGTTATCGAAGAAGGTTGACAAAATTATTGTCGAGGTCGGAAAGCTTGAAAAATCAAAACCGGCAAAGAAAGCCACGGCCAAAACAAAGCCCGTAAAAAAGGCCGTTGCTAAACAAACCGACAGATTAACAGCGGCCGATACAGTTTTCGGCATAATCAAAAGATTCAAAAACGGTACTGATGTGGCGACACTCATGAAAAAAACGGGTTTCAACAGAAGAAAAATATATGATAACGTTAAGGTCCTAAAAAAGCAGGGAAAAATCAGGACCGCCGGGATTGGCGTGTATGTTAAGGCATAAATATTCCAATAATACGTTGGCACCGCGTCTGAGCGATGATAAAATGGATAATTATTTTAATCCGAATTCCGCTTAAAATCCCAGGTCGTCATTAATCAAAACAACCTTTATCCTGCCTTTGGGAAATGATTTTTCGGTAATCGTCCAGGTATTGCAGATACGGTCAGGACTTTTACATTCTTCGCAATAGGAGGTTTTGGCGCACGGTGTTTTTTTGTCCAGGCGCATGGTGTTGACCGGAGCGGCATAGTTTTTAATACGGAACATGGCCGCATCCAGGTCAGGAACAATTTTATTTCGGCCTGCAAGGATAATAACATGTTTCGGGCCGAAAGTGATCCCTCCGATACGGTTGCCGATCATATCAAGGTTAACAAGCTGACCGGTCTCGGTCACCGCATTGCTTCCGGTAATAAAAAGATCCACAAGCAGGGACTTCCGGCGACGTTCCAGGCTTTCTTGGGGAGACAGTTTTTTTTCAAACGTGTCCAGCACGTTTAACTCAGTTCTTTTCTTCAATATATCATACAATCCCGTGGCGGTGAATGTAAGCGATCCACCCCATGAAACACTTGTGGGCGCGATATCGGGTATAATTTTTTCAAGGACAATCTTTTTGGCTTCATCGGTATTTTCCGCCACAAAGGCTTGGAAGTTGTTTGAATCCAAAGCGTTTTTAAGATCAGCCAGTCTTGTTTTCCAAAACTTGTCAATGGATTTATCCATAATATCCTCCTTTCTA